>CAZVYR010000315.1:0-4984 GCA_964631555.1 uncultured Leptospirales bacterium | reverse complement strand
AACAGGAGTGAGCAACAATTATTATATGAAATTTTTACTGTTAAATCAATAAAAAATTTTTTTTATGGCAGGATTTGGTTTTATTGCCGGTTGCTGTTGTATCCGACTTTGAAACGGAGAGGATACGACTCTGAAACGGAGGGGAAGCAGTTTCAAGACGGAGCAGGTACGACTTTGAAACGGAGGGGAAGCGGTTTTGAAACGGGGTTGAAGCGAATATAAAACGGAGAGGAAGCGACTTAATACTGGATTTATCCAGTATTATAAAACAGGATTGATCCTGTTTCATGAAACAAGAGAGAGACGATTATGGAACGGAGGGGATACTTTTTATTTGACTGTCAGGATATATATCATCATTATGTTATCCTGAAAAAATACTGGATTCTTGCGATTTCAGATCTGTTGTGATGAGTAGAATAACTTTATATTTTCTGTATTTAATATTAAAACTATATACCGGGCAGCATTGTGACCGGCCCGGGTTTAAGGATCAATGAGATGAATAATAATAATTCTGATGTACTTGTATTCGCGCACAGGGGGGCTTCAAAGTATTTTCCGGAGAATACTTTGCCGGCATTCCGCAGGGCTGCCGACCTTGGGGCGGATTTTATAGAGACGGATGTGCATCTTACAAAGGACGGAAAGTATGTCATTATACATGATGATACGATTGAAAGGATAACTGACGGGCAGGGAATGGTTAGCGATTATACTATGGATGAGCTAAAGAGGTTTGACGCAGGGTATAATTTTACTAATGACGGCGGCAATACTTATCCTTTCAGGGGAAAAGGGGTCAGGCTGATGTCGCTGGAGGAATTGCTTGGTGAGTTTCCGGGACAGAGATTCAATATAGATCTTAAAAATAAGAAGCCTGAGCAGGCAGGGGCTTTTATTGAAGTTCTAAGAAAATTTAATGCATTTGACAGGGTCATTGCCGCGTCCTGGTATTGCGCGAATTTAAAGGCCCTGAGGAACGCTTGCTGGGAGATTGTTACTTCTTTTTCAAGCATGGAGGTATTATGGATTTATTTTATGTATAAATCCGGTCTCCTGTTTTTTAAGAGGTCTTTCAGGGGCAGCGCGCTCCAGGTTCCGGAGAAATGGGGCCAGTTCAGCCTGGTTACCAGGGGTTTGTTAAAGGACCTGCACAGCAAGGGAGTCCGGGTGCATGTCTGGACTGTCAACAGGGAGGATGTCATGAGGAGGCTCATCGACGCGGGAGTTGACGGTATCATGTCGGATGACCCGGAGCTTCTTTTAAGAACGCTGGGCAGGCTGGATCAGGCAGAGGTGTAACCGGAGTGTTGGCCCTGCCTTTTGTTTACAGATAGTCCATTTCCTGCAGGTAATCATAAACGTTGATGGCTGCTGTGGCGCCGTCGGATGCGGCCATGAGTATCTGTCTCTTTGATCCTACTCTCATATCCCCGGCCGAGAAAAGGCCTTTGACTGGTGTTTCCATGTTATTATCTACTATTACTTCGCCTTTTTCATTGAGTATTTCCATGGGGAGGAATTTTGTATTGGGCGAGTACCCTACGAAGATGAATATTCCGTCGAGCTTAAGCTCTCTCTCTTCACTTGTTTTCTTGTTTTTTAATAATGCTGAGGTTACATTGCCTTGTCCTTTAATTGAAAGCACTATTGTGTCGTATATGGGCTCGATCTTTTCATTCTTTAATACTCTGTCCTGTAATATCTTTGATCCTCTGAATTCATCCCTTCTGTGTATAATGTATACTTTGCTGGAAAATCTTGTGAGAAACAATGCTTCTTCCAGGGCTGTATCTCCTCCTCCCACAACAGCGGTTATTTTTTCTTTGAAAAATGCTCCATCGCACGTTGCGCAGTAGGAAACTCCTTTGCCTGTGAATTCAGTCTCGCCCGGAATTTTTAAGTTATTATGTGTAGCTCCGCATGCGACTATTACTGTTCTTGCCTCTTTTTTCTGGCCGTCTGATAGTTCAATGTCGAATTTATTATCTTTTTCCGACTTTGTAATCGATTTTACTTCGCCATTTGAGATCTCTGCTCCTAATCTTCTTGTCTGGTTTTCCATTGCTGAAACTAATTCCCAGCCCTGTACCGGATCAGCAAATCCGGGGTAGTTTTCAACTTCGTATGTGTTGAGGACCTGCCCTCCTGGTGAGAACATTTCAATCACTTCGAGGTTTAATCCTGCCCTTATTCCATAAATTGCCGCTGCAAGCCCTGCCGGGCCTGCTCCTACAATTATTAAATCTTTCATTATATAATCCTGCCTTGTTTAATTGATTTGTTTTTTATATCTAAAAATCATTTGCATTTAAGTAATTAACCGTACAAGGTGTTTACTTATGTATGATATTTGATTCAGCGTTATTTATATACAATAATAATATTATCTTGCAAGATTTTTTTATTGATAATAATGATATATGTTACATGGCTACCAGGCTGGTTTTAAAAAGCGTTATTGCTGTGATACGCTATTTGGTAAATATATACAAGGATACTTCAGAGTCGTGTTGTAGAGGATTTATTTCATACATAATAAGAACAGGTGAATAATGAAAAATGTGGAGTTATTGCTGATAACTTACGCGAATAAAGTGTATCATGAGAAGTTTATTACAAGGGGGTTCAATGTTATTGAATTCGCGCTGCCGCTCTCCGATGAATCTATCAGTAAATTAAGCAGGATTAATTTTAAGGGTACGGCTGTTATTGAGCTTATTGAAGATTCCATGCAAAGCCTGGAAGAATTGATTCTAAGGCTGAGCAAGAATTCTGTCAGGATCATCGTGATTTCCGCGAAGATCAGTGACAGTATCCGGAAATTTTTATTGAAGCATGGTATAGCAGAAGTACTGGAAACAAACAGCGCGGGGAAGGTATCCGAGTATTTGGTGATCACGCGGGGTAATGTCAATAAAAAATACGGCAGGATTATTGTGCTCGAGGATAATGTACAAAGGATAAATATACTGGATAAGATCATAAGCAGTTTTAATTATAATCCTGTAATAGTCGGAACTATTGATAAATTGTTTGAAGAACTGGCAGAGACTAATATTCAGCTTCTTTTTGTCAATCTTGGAATAAGTAATTTTGACATTAAGTATTTTTTAAGAAAATCATTATCCTCGGATATAATTAAAAGATTACCGGTTATTCTTTATAAAGATATGATAGAGGGCATTTTTATTCATGAAATGATCTCAGGTATCAATAAGATCGCCAAATTTATACTTTCCGAAAACGAGGTTTACTCTTTTCTTGTTAATATACTTTTTCGCAAGGAGTTATCACCCGGCCTGAATTTGCTCAATGATACTCTGGATTACAGTAATATTGCAGGATTCGCGAATGAGCAGTTAAGCAGAATTTATTATACAATGGGGCCCGATATATTCAAAATGAAAAAGATAATCGGGAAGGAGGCTTTAAATATTATTGAAGGACGTATAGAAGCGTTGAATAATCTTATGATAAAAGTGGAAGGTTTAAAATGGCTTATAAATGACTGAATTGTTGGTTAGCAACTCAACCCGCCCGCAGGGCGGATAAACCATATTAAAGAAACTTAGATACCAAAAATATGTACTCTGAAATTCAAGTTTCTTAAAAGTATGAAATAAATAGAATAATTTTTTCAAACTTGACACTATAATTTATATATGATATATATTTATAACATAATAAATCATTATGCATTGAATTCATCTGTTAGTTATTATTGGTCTTTTAATTGATTTTTTTCAGAATGAAACAAAATATTCTGCCGGGGCTATTGGCAGCCGGCCAGTTTTATAATGATTACGGCTTACTGCGGTTAGCTTTTTTTTAGTCTGCTTCAATTCAGGGATAGTGATAATTCGGCTTTTTTCCGTGAAGATGAAATATTTAATTCTGGTTATGGATCTAAGAATACTTTAGTGGGGGCAATTATTAAATGGTTAGAAGAGAAAACGACACGAAGATAGGGGAGTTCCTCGTCAATAATAATATTATAACAGAAAGTCAGAGGCAATCCGCACTGGAACTTCAGAAGGATAATCCTGGGAGGCTGATAGGCGAAATTCTTGTTACGCTGGGTGTATTGACAAAGGAAGACCTTGTAATGGCCCTGGAGATGTATATGGTTATGTATGATATATTACCCGAGCATGTAGATGAATGGCTTGATCAGGATGAGGTGGATTTACTTATTGAAAGAATAGAAGAAAAAAAAAATAAGCATTAAGCCGTTTTAAAGCTTTCCCCGTTGATTATTCTGTACCCGTTTATAAATGAAGCTGCATCCATTCTTTTTTTTGCTTCAGGCTGAAGCTCTGTCACTTCCAGGCAGCCGGAACCTGTGCCGACAATAAGTTTTTTCCTGTTTATTTCCAGGAATCCGGATTCCAGATCCGGATTATTATAATCCTCTGTGAGCCGGGTTCTGTATATTTTTATATTTTTCCCGTTAAATTCAGTCCACGCTATGGGTTTAGGATTAAGACCTCTTACCAGATTATGGATTTCCAGCGAGCTTTTTGTCCAGTCTATGTGTGCGATTTCCCTGTTTATTTTACCGCAATATGTTGCCTTTAAATTATCCTGTTTGACCGGTCTGACTTCACCGGCAGAAAGTTGATCCAGTGCCTGCATGAGTAGTTCTGATCCGGAATCAAGTGAGATTTTATAAAGGTCTTCGGATGTCATATCAATATTCAGGGGTATTTTCTTTTGCAGCAGGATATCCCCTGTATCGAGGCCTTCATCAATATATTGTATTGTTAAACCTGTCTCGTTTTCACCGTTTATCAATGCCCATTGTATCGGGGCGGCACCTCTGTATTTCGGGAGCAGGGATGGATGAAGGTTGATGGTCCGCAGGGGGGGGATATTAAATATTCCGGGTGGTATTATTTTCCCGTATGCAACCACTACATAGGCGTCTGAATTAAATTTTGATATTTTATCGATGAAATCTGTGTCAAGAAGATTGCCG
>CAZVYR010000314.1:0-4991 GCA_964631555.1 uncultured Leptospirales bacterium | reverse complement strand
CATCTGACTCACAGCATTAAACAATAACAGCTTAATAAACATTCCTTTTAAAATCACAGACTAATGCATAAAAAAAAATCCATAACAGAAGATTATTTCTCCTATAAAGATTACAGAATATTTTATTCTATACAAACCCCTTCAACACACACCAAAACAGCAATCATACTTCTCCACGGAAGGCAAACGCACAGCGGCTACTGGAACCTTCTTTTTGATAACGACTGCAATTATAAACTCTTTTCCTTCGATTATCCGGGCCAGGGAAGATCATCAGGCCCAAGAGGGCACATTGACGCGTATAAAGAACTGCCCCCTATACTGGAATACTTCATATCAAACATTGTTGCAAAATATAAAACAGAGAACGTCTATATTTTAGGAGAAAGTCTCGGAGCCCTGCTCGCATTCTATACAGTTCATGAACACCGCCTCCCAATTAAGATCAGGGGACTCATCTTTGCGCCCGGAGTATACAAAGTAAAACAACTTAAGAAAAAAAGGGATCTGGCTGCATTATATCTGCTGAACAGACTGCTGCCCCGCTGCGGTATTACCAATAAAAAACCGTTTACGTTTTATACAAACGATAAGAAAATACTGGAAATCATGAATAATGACAGCCACTACTGCAGATTCTCATCTTTCAGATATTTATACAGTGTATACCGCCTGGTAAAATACCAGGACAGCAAAATCAGCGACCTGGCTGTACCCATATTGATCTTTCACGGAAAGTCCGATCATTATACAGAAATGCAGGATATGAGGGAATTCTTCCATAAAATACCCGGAGATAAAAGACTCATTATCCTAGAGCACAGCAAGCACTGGCTGATAGTGGGCGATGAAGTACCGAAAATCAAATCCGGCATTGATGAATGGATAAAGGAAACAGAAGGCAGAGGCCAATGATCATTTACAGCGACCAGGAAATCGGGCAGGCAATTAAATCCGGTAATCTGAAACCTGATGAATATATTATTATCGATGATCTTGGCAAATGTGACGACGGATTGCTCGATTTTAATAAGATTATCTTTGCCAGAAACCTGGAAGCAACAAAAGTAAACTGCAATACTAATTCAAAAGTACTGTTCCAGTATCTTAGTGAAAAGGGCGTAAATATAAGCATTTTTCTTAAAAAATATAATCTTCGTGATGAAAGCTTTTATTTAAACTATCTTGAATGGATGTCCGCTGAAGAGACAATAGCACTTTATAACGCGGTTCAGGATGAACTGTCCAGGCCAAATCCGAGATACTTTATGGACATCGGGAAATATGCTGCTGAAACAAAGCAGAATCTGCATAGCTTTATATATCTTTTCCTTCGAAATACCGGGCTGAATTTCGTTTTTGAACTCCTCCCTGTATTTAACAGAAGCTACAATAATATAGTATCAGTACAATATGTGACCAGCAGCACAGAAAAGGACAAACTGCGAATTTCCCTGATCGTAAAAACATTCATGAATTTCTACCAGGACTGGGATATAAAACACTTCTTCTGGTTCGGGGGAAACTTATGGGCAATCCCCTTCATGCAGGGCTATAAAGATGCAAGCTGTAAATATTCTTATTATGCCTATGATATTATTAGATTATTAAAACAGGATTATGCCTATCTCAAATTAGACGTAAGAGAAGCCAATGATCAATTATTGGTTAACGGTGATGAATATGCAAGAAAGGTATTATTAAACCAGGAAACAATCAAATGCAATTATTCATTAAAATCTCATATCATTTCGCTGATTAGCAGTCTTTTAGGTAAAAGCAAATATTCATTTCCAGGCAGCCTGTCAATACTATCAGAGGAAGACCCGGTGATTTATAATAAGGATATCACTTATAAAGACGATAAATCCGGTCCATATTACGAAGTAACCAGGGATCTTTTTGATCCCGGAACAGGTGAAATTGTACTAAAGAAAGGCGAAATATTCAATACACCGTATTTCAAATACGAAATCGAGATAAACTTAAAATCAAGGTGGAATTCCGCGAAAAAACTCAGAACAAGTGAGAATCTCTCCATTTACCTTAACAGGATGAGAGAACAATTCATAGAGCTGGAAAAAACACGCAATATTGCCACAGAAGAAGCTGAAAAAGCAAAAAAGTCCGAAATAGCAGTAAGGCAATTGAACAAAAAACTAATGCGCATGGATAAACTAAAAGACGATTTTCTTGCTCATACAACACACGAACTCCGGGGTCCGCTTACAGGCATTATAGGCATAGCAGAAATGCTGTTAACTGACAAAACAGTTCAAAAGAACGAAATGCTTCTAAAGAACCTTTCGATTATATCTTCAAGCAGCATACGCCTGTCATCGCTTGTAAATGATATACTCGATTACTCCCGTCTTAAATATAATGATATCAGGCTTCAGAGATCAGCCGTTAACTTAAAGACAATAACCGATATTGTATTCGAGATCATCAGGCCGCTGATAAACGAAAAAGAAATAGAACTGGTTAATTCCATCCGTGATATCCCGCCTGCCAATGCAGACAGAAACAGGCTCCAGCAGGTCTTATTGAACCTTCTCGAAAACGCAGTCAAGTTTACAAAGTCAGGCACAATATCAGTTGATGCTTCCTGCAGCAGCGAGCCCGGCGATAAACCTGACAAGGATATGATAATAATTACCGTATCAGATTCCGGTTCCGGTATTCCTGATGACAAACTGGATGTTATTTTTAATTCCTTTGAAAAAGCGGATGAATCAGCTCCAGGCACAGGTCTTGGACTTGCTATAGTTAAAAAACTGGTAGAGCTTCATGGTGGATATATTAAAGTCCTGTCAATACCCGGAAAAGGCTCGGATTTTATTTTCACAATACCTGCATTTCAGACATATATATCCGCTTCACCAGTATCCCTGAATGAAAAGGCAGTAGAAAAGAAACCAGGGCCATTCAGCAGTTTATTGAAAAAGAAAGTTACAATTGAACCGCTGAAAGGAAACAGCGGAAAAGTAATTATAATCGATGACGAGATATTTAACCTGCAGGTAATGAACAGCTACTTTTCCACTGAGGATTATTCAGTCGTATTTTCTTCTGATCCGAAGGAAGCACTGGAAATAATCAACAAAGAAGAATTTGACCTTGTGCTGCTCGATATAATGATGCCGCATATATCCGGCCTGGAACTGTGCCGCCTTATAAGGAAAAATTATTCATTATATGAACTGCCTGTAATGATTCTTACTGTAAAGAACTCCTCATCAGACCTGAACGCGGGATTCGCGGCAGGTGCAAACGACTATTTAATTAAACCTGTAAATAAAAAAGAACTGCTGGTTCGCGCCAACACCTTAATAACATTAAAACAATCTGTGAGCAGGAATAGCCACGCAAACTTTAAGCGCATTCAGGAGAAAATAAAACCCAATTACCTGGCTATTCATGAAAAAAGATATCAGCATATTATTCCAAAATATTTATTATCTTTCCTCCTCCGGCAAAAATACCATAATTCACTGGAAAGACGGAGAAATCAAATCTTCCGAGATATTAAAAGAATACGAAAAAAAACTACCCGAAATCTTTATAAGGATACACAAACAGTATATTGCGAATATTAATTATATTGAAAAAATACGGCATGATTCCGGCGGAAGGTACATTGCTGTATTGCATGACCCTGAGGATAATATATTACCAGTCGGGAGGAATTACCTGTCTCAGCTTAAGCAATGGCTTATAAAATAATTTGCAATATTTTTCATCCTGTATATTGTCATTCATTCCTGTAATTTGTCTTTCATTCCCATCCAAATTTATATCATTGACATTTAATTTAACTTTATCGTTCATGTATCGTTTATAAAATTTTTTACTATAAGACAGTTGCCCCTGTACTGATGTTGATATATATTTATTTTTGGAATAAAGACTATATTATACAATTATGGATAAATTAATGTGAGAGACATAAAATTACGAGCCTGGAATAATAAAGTAAAGAAATTTGAGAAAAATTTCCTTATAAAATGTAATGAAGACACTGAAACTTTTCATCCTGTCAGCACTGATCCAATAAATGGAAAAACAGAAAATATAATAAATGATCATGATATTACCATTTTGCTAAACACAGGTCTTAAGGATAAAAAAGGTGTTATTGGTTATCACAAAGATATTGTCAGGGATTTCAGAGGGGATAATTATATAATAGAGTGGGACGATTTCTATGCTGAATTTATCCTGAGAAAGAACGACGACAATAGTTATCTTCCGATTTATTTCCTGAAAATGGGGGAAATTATCGGCAACATTCTTCAGATGCCTGATTTTTTTAATAAGGCAGGTTAATTTAATTAGCCTTCTCCACTCCGTTTCAAGTTCGTCTTATGTCCGGTCCCTGAGCGGCAGCCGAAGGGTCCCCTCCGTTTATTAAAATTAAACAGGATCAATCCAGCCACACAGAATTCCATTGACTTCTTATTTTAGTTTATTATACTTGTTGCCATTTATTGAATTCATTCTTTATTCTGCAATATGCTTAACGAGGAGGAGTATTTTGGAAGAACAATTATCAAATAATAAGATCATAACCGAACCTGCCCGGACATTGAATGTTTGTTACGAAGCTGACGTTGTTGTCGTTGGCGGCGGGCCTGGCGGCCATTCAGCAGCCATTGCTGCAGCGCGAAGCGGAGCAAAAGTTGCGCTTCTGGAAAGATACGGTCATCTCGGAGGAATGTCCACAGGCGGCATTGTTATACAGATCCCGCACATGAGCGACGGAAGTAAAGAGCAGCAGATCGCGGGCCTGTGCCAGGAATGGCTGGACAGGCTGAAGCAAATCGGCGGCAGCCTTCATCCTGACAAGCAGGATATCGGTTCAACAAATAAGCAGCTTGTGAAGAAATGGTCGCGTTTCTGGGGCAATGTTAACGAAGGCAGAATAGAGCATACCGCATGGGTTGACCCGGAATTATTGAAATGCGTTCTTAATGACATGACTGAAGAAG
>CAZVYR010000313.1:0-5013 GCA_964631555.1 uncultured Leptospirales bacterium | reverse complement strand
TGTAGCCGTTCATGTGCCGATAGCTCCTGGGGACTCCGCGATCGCTCATCAGGATGGTGACCTGATGGGCGGATTCAGGAGACAGGGTCCAGAAGTCCCACTGCATATCGTTGTCCCGCAGTCCGCTTTCTGCACGGCGCTTCTGTGAATGTATGAAGTCCTGAAATTTCATCGGATCGCGCACGAAGAACACAGGAGTGTTGTTTCCTACCATGTCGTAGTTGCCCTCGTTGGTATAGAACTTGAGCGCAAAACCGCGTACGTCCCGCCAGGTGTCAGGACTGCCGCTCTCACCGGCCACTGTGGAAAATCTGGCCAGCACCTCGGTTTTCGTGCCCGGTTGGAACACGGCCGCCTTAGTATAGGCGGTAACGTCCTTGGTCACCTCAAAATGCCCGAAGGCCCCAGAGCCCTTTGCATGGGGCTGGCGGTCCGGAATCATCTCCCGGTTGAAATTGGCCATCAGCTCGACGAGGTAGTGGTCGTGAAGAAGGATGGGACCATCCGGACCGACGGTAAGCGAATATTCATCGCTGGCCACCGGAATGCCCACATCGTTGGTTGTGGGTTTTATGTCCTTGTCTTTCATAATAAAACCTCCCTTTTTTTAATGCCTGTGGTTGATAACCATTTTAGATTTGACTGAAACGCTAACAATATTTTATACAGTTTTTATACAATACTAATTACAACAAAAAATCAAACAATAATTCCTAAACTTTGCTCTTTTTATAGAATTATTTAACTCGATAACATTATAATTACAATATTATCCGGTTTCTGTATAAATAAAAGAATTACGATTTTTAGTACTCATATCCGCGGGGAAAATATTCAGAAGTGTCAACAAAATCAGAATATAAGGATTCTGACCTTGGTCATAACGACTACCCCGGATCAAAATTATTATATCTCAGGTCAGGATCATGCCAATCTAGGTCAGAATGATCCTGACCGGATTTTTAACGCTTCAGTTCAGTGGTGCGGCAACGTTGCTTATCCGGCAGCCTGTATGCCTCGTGTTCCCGAACATCATGCTCGTCCCGGCATCCGGCTTCCTGCGAGAGAGCATCCGACTGCCGTTGCATCATAATCTGCCATTACCTATCAGGCAGTCTTACTCTTAACAAGGAAGCAATCCGGCTCTCCCAAGCGATGCACTGAGCCTGCCGAAGTGTTCCCGATTCCCCCCTTTGGGCTCATGCTCTGGTCTCAGATCCCGCCGGAATCCTATTCCGATGGTATCCTTAATGCTCGCTATGACGCATCAAGTATTGCTGCCTTCCGCTAGTTCAATTCAGTCGGCTTTCGCATATACTCTTTCTTAGCCTTATATCCACAACTATACATATTTCGGGACTCATTGCAGAGCCTGTTCCCTCGACCCTTCCGGTTCCATACTCCGGCTGTCCGGTTTGTCTCAATGTCCTATTTGTAGAACTCGTCGGTTATTGAGTTGCATAACTCTCTGCCGATCCGGGAGATAGCCTTTAATCAGGTGGAATTTGCACCCACTGGGTAACATTAACAAATTTCCGGAGCTTCTTTTCCTTCCCGATGTTTCGGGCTTATCTTGGCGCGACGATTGGATGTTAGATTCATGTTTTGGTAAGAGCCACCCGCAATTGCCCGAGCGCTGTCCCAAGGCGGATTTGTTGGCTCAAATCGCGACCACTGTTCAGAGGATTTTAGCCAGCTGGATCCCGGCAGAAGTGGCGAATTCCAGTCACGGTCAGTGGGGCCGCTGCCTGCAACCATCACCACAGCTGGGAATGGGCCGGGACCAACCGGCTCGACCAACGTACCATGAATGGTCGACGACTGTGTCTGCCAACTGACCTCAAAAACCTCGCCATACGAATATTGTTCATTCATTATTCGCGTCCTTCCAAGTCAAGGAAACAGTGGTTAATACATATCCCCTTACTCGATGAACAATACAACCTTGAAGAAGGTTTTCTTAAATAATTTTTGCCTTGGGGAACTGTAGAAACCTACTCTGGTACCACGGTATAGATTACATTATCATTATTCCTAACTATAACCACTGCTGCCCGAAGGGTCAATCTTCTGAGTAATTATACAGTTTCCCATATAATTCCGTGCATTAAATCAATTTCAATCATTTATTAACATATTTTGCTTTTTCTATAGAGTTATCTAACCTGATAATATTACAATTTTCATATTATCCAGTTTCCAGATAACTCCAGATGAACATTATACCTGAAAACATATTATTCCAGTTTGCATTCCTGATGAAAAAAATCAATACCTGCTGAATTACATAATTATTATAAAAAATGACTTCGATATTACCTGGATTTCTGCATGGAATATAGTCATCCTGAGTCAGAAAGAGAAAGTATTAATAAATTTATACTAAAATTAAAACAAAAAAATCAGTCAGAAATACAGCAGAAACAGGCTGCTTGGGAAAAAGGTATTGGAAATCCCGGCTAAACATAATCTGTAAATGCCACAAGATCACGACAATATTTTTACCAAAGCGTTTCATTATTCATCCGCCGGTGTAGAGCATAAGTATATCTCGTCCATATCGGCGGAGTGGAACAGAGTTATTGAGAACCTTACGGCAGAAATCAAAATAGGGTACTATTCTGTGAAGACATTAAAAGCATATACTAACTGGGCACACAAATTCAGAGGCTTTATGCGGAACAAAGATCCTCGCGAGCTCACTTCTGCTGATGTAAAGGAATATTTGAGTGTCTCAAGCTTCGTATTCATAATTTTAATTTCGATGCAGGCATACTTACGGTGCACGACGGCAAGGGAAAGAAGGACAGAACTCTTTCTTAAATTTCAAGCGTTTATTTTTAAATTGATTAATATGCATATCATACTATTTTCTTCAAAAAGTTTTTGTTTTATTTAAGGTAAGTGTATGATATACAATCCGTAAAAATAATTTGCCACTAAATTGGGCATTTATTCTGCATTCAGATTTTTAAGAATTTTCTTTGCCAACGGCTCCTTGACCTCTATATGTCGTGGAACAGCTTCAGTAACTCCGGTTTTCGGGTTGATCCACAGTGCATGAGAACTGCCTTCACGTTTTAAATAACAACCGGCGATTCGCAGTTTGCGTTCTAAGTCTCGCCGCTTCATCCAACAAATACCTTTTCCTGAATGGCGTCTTCAGGTAGTCCGCGAAGAATGTCTGTCCTGCGATCTTCCAATATCAATTCAATAGCTTGTCGTAAGCTATTTTTAGTTTCCTCGATCGTCTCACCCTGTCCGTTGGCACCAGGAACTTCGGGGCAAATGGCCCAGTAACCACCTTCCGGAGCAGGTTCAATAATTGCTGTAAATTCTGCTTTCATAGCATCTCCTTTGCTTATTTTAATTTCAAATTTAGCAGTGTGACCTTTGATGCAGACACTGATAACATATCAACCTAACTGCAATAAATTCACCTCCATTCCTAAAAAGAACAGGGTCACATAATATTTTATGCTAGGGTATTTGCAATTAAATTTTTTGAAGCGATATTTTATTATAATAGTCCTTACATAAATATGCCGCTAACGCTCTGGCTAACCGGCTTGCTGAAAACGCGCAAGGATTTTTAGCAAGCCCGTTGTTGAGCTAATTGTTATACCTTAATTTTTTAAAGGATTAGTAAGCGTATTTATTCTCTGCTTGTAATTTTCTCTTAACATCACAACGACTCACTTCCCGTGTTCCACACAACAGCCCGTTATCAGTTCACGCCGTCTATATGCCGGAGATCATATACCCAGTAAGCAGGTTTCCGGTGGATTTGTCACAGCAGTAAAATAGCTGCTGCTTTTGACATCGTATGTTCTGAATCTCGACACCTCATCGAACGGTTCACTTTCGTTCGTCTCCTGATAGCTCACCTGACTCTCTTGATGAGAGTCTTTTAACCGGAACGTTAACCGCCTTGTCTCTTTAACAAAGCAGCTTCCGGCGGTTTGTCAGTCCGCACAGCGGCCTGCGACCCGCTCCTGTAAGCCGATTCCGAGGGGTCATCCTTTTGCTGCTGGACTCCCTCATCTATTGTGCAGCTTCTCACGGCACACAGCAGATATTAGATGAGATTTTTTATAAACAAGTAAAAATAAAAACTAAATTTTTGTTCATGTAAGTATGAATTAAGTAATTCTCCGCTACGCTATTTTTAGAATTAAAATAGCTTTTAAAATTACCAAAACATTACGACACACAATTAGTAGAAAAACTCATCGACTTTAAAAACATTGTTTAGTGACTTAATTTCCTCCTTTGCCCATTCTCCATTATCAGTCAATAATGCATTTTTAATATCTGATCTGCTGTCATCAGTTAACTGGGTATTCACATTAAATTGAAATTTTTCCTTTTTTAGAGATAAAGAAAATTCAAGAAATTTTACATCAATACTTCCGATATAATAAACTCCCGGCTTGTCTATTGTAAAGATCTTTGTTACATCATCATCATATTGAACTGGATCCGGCAAAAAAGTAAATGTTAATATTGCTTCACTATCTGAACTACTTGAAAGTTGACTATGTTCAGGTACTGGATAATTAGAATATAACGGATCTATTCCTTTTAACGGACTTCAGCCTCAATATTCATCAGACGCTGGTTGAGCGGAGCCGAAACCAGCTTCCGTCAACCGCACAGGCTTGCCGAGCATAGCCGAGGCAAATATCGCAGGTCACAAAATCGATAGGAAAAAACAGCGGGTAAAGAAAGCCAGGCAAGTTTATATAACCACCATGCGCCCGGATAATAAATTGTCAATGATAACACCCTGCTTTTTTTCGTCCGGTTGTCTCGATACGTTCCTCACTGCGCTCGGAACACTCGACAACCGGTCTTACATTTCCCGATTGGCAAGCAACCGCAAAGCCGTGTACCAAGATGCCCCCGGTTGTCGAGTAGCCGTGAAGCTGTGTATCGAGAAACAACACCTGTCATCAAGTAGCGGCAAAGCCGCGTATCGAGATGTCAGCAAACCTCTCTCTCACCTTCTTC
>CAZVYR010000312.1:3040-5018 GCA_964631555.1 uncultured Leptospirales bacterium | reverse complement strand
ACATGCAAAGAGGTCTTTGCCGACAATCCGAACATTGAAACAGCCATTGAGGTTATCGACTTTCTTGCTGTAATAGATTATGAAAAATGCATTAATTGCGGCAAGTGCGCTGAAGCGTGCCCGCAGAATGTTATCGAATTCCGGAAACAGCCGGCTGCGTTGGCTCAATGAAATCTCTGGAAGAAATGTCCGGCATTGAAAAATCCGCAATGCTGCTGATAACCCTCGGTGCCGACGTTGCTTCAAGAGTCCTCGCGCAGCTCGACCCGGAAACCATCTTTAAAATCGCTCAGGAAATTACCAGGGCAGATGATATTACACTCGAGGATAAGGAAGAACTTATAGGCGAATTTTTACTGGACCTCCGAAAAAACAGAGGCACAGTCCATGGCGGGGAGAATGTAGCGAAAGACATACTCAAAGCCGCGTTTGGTGATGATAAAGCTGAAGAAATATTCAGTAACTTTTCACATGAAGACATAGATAAAGGATTTCTGTTCATAAATAATATTGATCCCGAAACCCTCGCTTCCCTGCTTGAAAATGAACATCCACAGATAATTACAGCTACGCTCTATTACCTTACCTCAACACAGACAGCCAGGGTATTAAAGAACCTGCCCATAAATTTAAGCAAGGATATCATCAGGAGAATGGCAAAAATGAAAAAGCCGGCTCCCAAAGCCGTTATGGAGACAGTCCGGGTTATAAGAAACAAATATGAAAAGCTGAAAGAAACCAGCAGAAAGACCGAGAAAACGGACGGTATCAATACCCTGGTAGATATTATGAACCAGATGAATCCCGACCAGGAAAAGAAGCTGATGCATTATTTCGAGAACAAACTGCCGCAGATATCCCTGAAAATCAAAGAAAGAATATTCAACTTCGAAAATATACTAAGTCTTTCACACCATGAGATACGCATACTTATTGACGAACTCAATGACGATTTTTTAATAGCCAAAGCACTTAAAGGTGCCGGCGATGAAATCAGGTTCAAGTTCATAAGAAACATGAGCAGGAACAGGGCAACCGATATCCTGAATGAAATGGATAGCATGGGCCCGGTAAGACTGGCCGAGATAAACGAAGCCAGGAACACAATAGTGCGGATGATGAGACTTCTTAACGATAATGGTACCATCACAATAAGGAAAGAGCAGGAAAAGATGATCGAATAACTAATAAATCCTGCGCTTTACCTGTTATATATTTCAATCACGCCTTCGCTGTTAATTCTTTTATATAAATTACTGACTTTCTCTTTTACGTTTTGTATCTCCCCTGTATAAAGCAGCATCACCCTGTCCACATAATCCAGCGTTGATTGAATAGGCGGAACTCTCATGTTCTTCTTTACCCTGCCTACCCCTGCATGATAAGCCGCAACCGCGAGTTGTGCGTCATTCCCGAAATAATCCATCAAAAATCTGAAATGCATAGTCCCGGCAGACAGGTTCTCTTCAGGATCAAGCGGATCTTTGACATTATAATGACGCGCGATATCCTGCATGATCTGCATAAGGCCCATTGCCCCTGCAACGGAAACAGCGTCAGGATTAAAATCGGACTCAACCTTTATAATACACATCACAAGATACGGATCCAGGCCCTGCGCCTTCGATATTCTTTCAATCATTGCATTATACGGACTATCGAACTTTCTTTTACCCGCCGGTGCCGGCTTTTCCGCTTTGTTGGAATATTCCAGTGTCCCGTCTTTTAATACCCGTTTTTCTATTTCAGGATATATCGGGCCGGCATTGAGTAAAATGCAGACGCATAATAAAATATATATTTTTAATACAGTTCGTATGCTCACAGCGCTCCCTGAAAAAAGATTACAAAACAAAGACACCAGGTATTCCCCCCATCCAGCTTGCTTTCCCCTCCGTTTCCTCTCCGTTCCAAAGTCGGTACTTCTCCGTCTTAAACTCGCTTCCGCTCCGTTTCTCCTTCGTCTCATAGTCGTACC
>CAZVYR010000312.1:0-3030 GCA_964631555.1 uncultured Leptospirales bacterium | reverse complement strand
AAAGGCGGCAGTCCTGATAAACACATTTAACTTTTCCACTCCGTCCAAAGAACTGGAATAATCCTGTTTTATAAAAGAGGATTATCCAGTTCTTTAGCTGCATATATGTGAAGCCCGGATATTAAAATCCGGGCACGAATGAATGGATAAACAAAAGGTCAATGTTCAACAATAGTAATAATACAGCAGGCAGGAGATCAATGATAATAATACAAAGAATAACTGCATTCCCGGAGAAATAATTTGCATCAAACAATAATCAAACTATGATGAGAAACCTTCCGCAATAATTGCACACGGAAATAGTCTTGCCGTCCTTGATCTCCTTGAGATGAACAGACGGAATCTCCATATGGCACCCTGAGCAACTGCTTTTCTCAAGTATGGCAAAAGGACTCTGACATTTCTTTCTCATCCTTTCATAATAAGTCAAAGACCTGTTATCTATCAGCTTCTTCAACCTGTCGATCTTTTTCAAAATAGAATCAGTGCTGTTCCCCTCGTCATACAGATGATAAAGCCTGTCCATCTGAATCAGGAGGTCAAGATCGGAAGAAGGTACCCCAATGAGGCTGTCCTTGTTCTCGCTTACCTTTTCATCAATATTGCTGATATTGTCGAAGTAATTCTTGAAATCAGACTTAAGCAGAGAATATATCTCCGAAGTCTTCTCTGCCTCGTTCAGTTCTTTTACCCTCTCGTCATTTGAAAAGATACGCGATATCATTCCTATAAGATATAAATACTGGGTGCTTAATTTTGTGGGGAAAATACTAAGCAGGATATAATTAACAGGAATATTATCAAATGACTGGTAATCTATACCCGGCCTTGAAATACCAAGAATAGAGATAAAATCAGGAACAGTATCAGTCCTTGTATGAGGAATTGCCACCCCTCTTCCTATTCCCGTATTTTCAAGCGATTCCCTGTGAATGATCTGCGTGTAATACCTGCTGCTGTTGTCGATCTCTTTATACTCTTCCAGCTTGCCAAGCAGTTCACGAAACACTAACTGCTTATCATTATTCTCCAGAAAAATTACATGTTTTTTATCGAAAAATGTCTCTAACTCCATATTGGATAACTTTTTTATACTTTAACCTTTTAAAATAATAATACTTTTACAGAATTACCATGTAAAAATCCAAAACAATACACTCTGCCTCTTCCGGTTTCCGGACTGTACTTTCTTTCCGGGATATAAAAGATCTTTGAATATTCTAATATTGATAAAAAAACACTACTCGGATTGGATTAGCTATTTCGGGGCGAGAGGATTTGAACCTCCGACCCCATGACCCCCAGTCATGTGCGCTAACCGGACTGCGCTACGCCCCGATAAAATAATATACTAGATTATAAAATGGCGCAAAGTGTGTAAAGTAGATTATTCAAAGTTTTTTAAAAATAAACTATTCTCTAAAAAAAATCAATTCAAAAAATCCGTTTCTCTTCCAATAATTTTAACAATCTTTCTTTTTTCACATTCCGCATATAAAGAGGCCGTTTATCTGTCTTGTAAGCATTTATATTTTCTTCAAAAGAAAGATTTTCCCGGTTGATATAAATGATTCCAAGCGGGAATTTATCCGTCTCCATCGCCTTAAGAATAGCCTGTTTTTTATCGCCCGCATCATAAGACCCGTCAACATAATATGTATTCTTATTATACCACTCATAAGTATTCACCTTATTGAAGGATACACACGGTTGAAATATATCCACCAACGCATACCCTTTATGCGTTATTGCCTGTTTTAATATCTCTACAGTCTTTTCCTTATGACCTGAAAAAACCCGTGCGACAAAAGAAGCATTCAGAGATACTGCGACAGCAAGCGGATTAAAAGGCTCAAGGAACACACCGTTTATCTGCACAGGTGTTTTAAATCCTTTCCTGCTGGTAGGCGAAGCCTGTCCTTTTGTAAGTCCGTAAACCATATTGTTATGAACAATATTCGTAATGTCCGGGTTCCTTCTTATGCAGTGGATGAAATGATTGCCGCCTTCTCCGTAAGTACACCCGTCCCCGCTCACTGCAATTACAGTCAGGCCAGGATTGGATGCCTTTATCGCGGTCGCCGCAGGCAGCGACCTTCCGTGCAGTCCGTTGAAAAAACCCGCGTTTACATACTGAGGCAATTTGGCAGCCTGCCCTATCCCTGACACAAACACAAGCTTCTCTCTTGCAATACTAAGCTCAGCAAGAGCGGTTTTAACAGACTGCAAAATAGCATAATTCCCGCACCCCGGGCACCATGCTATATCATGCCTTTCTTTAATATCAAATTTATTTGCCATTTATCTTCTCTCATACTAAAATATTTATTGCTGTCAAGGATTACAGGTTTGATAATATGCCTTCAACAACTTCTTCAACAGAAAAGGGCATACCATTGTATTTTAACACCTTAGCATGGAAATCCATGCCTGTATTCAGCTTTAAAACCCCTCCGAACTGGGACGTCGCGTTGTTCTCGACAATGATCCTTTTCTCCGCTTTTTCCAGGAAGCTTTTCGCGCTCTTATGCACAGGATAAACCTGGGGAAAATGGAGGAACGCAATATCCCGGTTTTTTATCAGACCAAGTGCTTCAACTATTGTACTATATGTTGATCCCCATCCCACAACCAGGTACTTATATTTTTTTGATCCTGTAAGAACCGGGGGTATTGCCTCATCCATCAATGCTTTGTACTTCCTCAGCCTCTTATCGACCATACTGATTCTTACATTGAAATCTTCTGTAATATACCCGTTCTCGTCGTGCTCGTCGCTGTCAACGCATACTATACCAGTGCCATGGCCCGGTATACCCCTGGGCGAAATACCGTTCCCTGTTATCGCATACCTTGCGTACTTCTTATCTGTCTTAACGAAATATTTCTCAGCAGTCAATTTCCCAATATCAAGATTCTCAATATTACAGGATGAATCCAGGAAAAACTGGTCAGTTAGAATAAGTACAGGAACCTGGTACTTGTCGGCAATGCTAAATGCCCTGCATGTCAGTTCAATACCCTGCT
>CAZVYR010000311.1:0-5033 GCA_964631555.1 uncultured Leptospirales bacterium | reverse complement strand
ACAAATCCTAAAGTAACTAACAAAGACTGTAAAATGTGTTATTTTAAAATGTAGTAACTCAGAAGATTGACGCTATATCAAAAGCTGAAACATATCTCTATATCTTCAATTATTATTGCTTTCCTCAATAGCGTGAACAGGACAAAAATACATCTGTCCTTTATAGCATTTGCCGCAATCCGTGCATTTACCGTTATCGATAATATATGCTCCTTTGACTTCCACAATTGCCTCTTCGGGACAAATGCGGCTCCTTATACATGCGAAGCACTGTATACATCTGCTGCCTATCCTGTATTTCACGGTTTTATCTTAGCTGCTTGTTCTCTTATCTATTTACGATACAATCCCCATTTAGTGTCCTCTGATCAGCGCCTGTCGTCCTTTGCTGTTTCCTCACCGCCGGAATAAATATCCCCTCCCTGTCCCCAGGGCCTCAGCACCATGAATATCCACGGTTTGCTTTGCTTTAATACTCTGACAGGACAATGCGGGAAGCCCTTGGGCTGTATGGCAATTGTCGGCCTTGTGACCAGGTGAGTCTCCATCTCCTCGCCCATACAGACTTCCACCTCTGCCGGGAATTCATTCAGGTCTTCGCAATCGCAGCCCATAAAAACAAGGAACTCAGTATAGGGATGCACATGAGGTTTATCGGGCTCGGGAGTAAACCTGTACGGTGCCTTTTTCATGCTCTCATAAGACATATTGAACTCAACCCCTACACCGTCGATATCGGTTATGTATCCTCCGTTTGTATCAGGATTTTTAGGCCCGTAATGCCACGGACCATTTCTTTTAAATGCCAGCTCGGAAATATTATCGCTGTATTTTCCGAATCTCCATGGTGAATATGGTCCAATAGGTTTGTCTTCAAGCACCGGCTTTGCCTTGACTTCCGGAGTCATTGCAAGCGTCAGGAGTATAAAGCGTCTGTCCATCGGTCCGATTGTAATTGGCATATGCGGCATACCCTTTGGAATGGAAACAGCGGTTGATGTAGAAATGATTGTTCTTTCCTTATCTTCGCCCAGGCAAAACTCAACCTGTCCGCCGAGTAAACCCATATCATCCATATCTGTTCCTATCCATATCATCATCTGATCATAGTCGCACACCTGACTACGGAAAGGCTGTACTATACCTGAATTATAAAAGGTACCCAGTTTAACATTAAGATCATATCCGAAAAACTCCGGCCCCATCTCTGTACCCTGCCTGTAGCTGCCCTGGCCATAGTCCCTGAAATCGGGAATAGGTTTAATCCACTGCCCGTACTTTGTCTCTGCCATACTTTTCCATCCTTTATTATTATTTTTAAATATGATTAAATTATTAGAGTTATTGCATTTCTCCTAATATATAAGGATTTTCCCCCGCCTGCGGCGGTGAAAAATCAGTTTTGTAATATGTCTATTATTTATTTTCTTTAATAAAATCAATCGCCGTAATTTTAATCACGGCCCTTTATTCCCAGGTCTGAGAATTTAACAGTACTCGGTTCGTCCGGGAATACGGGATACCCGTATTTATCCCAGTATTTCTTATAAACGTCGGTTAAACCGAAGGCCAGGATTGTGGCAAGATAGTGGTCCTTGACCGCGATATTCCTGTACGGAATTTCCTTTCCGTCTTTGACTGCCGCCACATAACTGGCAGGTTCACCGGTTATTGTTCTCAGGTTGCCAAGCTCCGGCCTTGCAAAGAGTTTGCAATATCCATTCAGAGTCTTAACCGCATGGTCGGACTTATCCAGGTATGCTTTCAGAACTTCAGTATCTATACTCTGCGTGTGCTCTATCGCGTCTTTCAGTATAAACCAGTATGCTACCCAGACACAGCCTCCTGTCTGAAACACGCCGTACTCTTTTGTATAAGCATCTATCAGAGCCAGCATCTCCGGATCCTTCTGATATCCTCTCGGGTCCTGGTAAAAGTACTGCCATCCTTCCATGAACTCTTTTCCGCAGGTTTTTAACAGATTGTTGAATAAATCAGGATCCATGTTAGACGGAAGAATGATGCCTTTGTATCCTGCATTATGCAATGCAATGTATAGTTGTAAATTGCCCGCAAAGTTGCAGTCTATGACGTCCGGCTTAAGGCTGTTTATCTTGGTAGCTATAGGTGCATAATCGGTTGTATCTGCTGCATAATAAACCGTACCGAGATATTTTGTTTTCTTTTTACCTACAAGGTCCCATGTACTTTTGCACAGCCTGTCAGCCCAGTGCCCCATCTCGCTGTCTATCTTTACTGAAACGTAGTTTTTTACGCCTCTGTTGATAAGCTTGCTGTACATTACATACATGAGCCCCCGCGCAAAAAAGAGTCCGTTGGGAGTGTAATAATACTTTATTTTGGGATCAGCGCTGAAATTTGTAACATCTACCGCGAGACAAAGAACCTTGTTCGGCTCTGTTACAGTTGTTGTAACCCCTGAACTTCCGGTAGGATCGCCAAGAATGATCTTAACCCCATCCTCCATGACCAGTTTTTCAAGGTTGGTTTTTGCCTTGACCGGATCGCCCTGGCTGTCATACATTATCATATCGATCATATAATTCTTATCGCCTGCTTTCCAGCCGCCTTTCTCATTTGTGACTTTAGCCAGTACTTTAAGCCATTTCTGCTGCTCTAAATACATATTGTCATTAAGAGCAAAACTCGCTCCCAGATTCAACACGTTCTCCGGTGCTTTTTGGAGCAACCGTGAAAACCGAAAGTCGCTGTCAGGAAAAACAAAAAAAATTTTAAAAATAATTTTTTCATTGTTGCTTCTCCTTATTAAAATAAATTTACATTCGTTGATTTTCCTTATTTTCCCATTTGTGTTATTAATTATTATACCCGTTTGTATTCCGGTGAAAAAAACATGTCGTGAAATAAGATCGGTTTTTTGGGATTCTTTATTTCCTTGAATGTAAGCGGCCCATGATATAAACCTGCAGGCAGATATATCATGCTAGCCTCGGTAATAGTCTGTATCTCGACATCCTTGCCGTCCAGGCTCAATCCAAACTCCACCACGCCTCCGAGATCCGCCATGTTTGTGAGGTCTCCTCCGGCGAATATGATGAATTGATCGAAATCATGCTTATGCGTATCTTCAACCATGGTGAATGGTTCGGTAATTGCCCACCAGCTCATTGCAAATTCCTGTTTTCCGAAATCACCTCCGCTTTTTAATCCAAGCCTGGGAGCAGAAACTTCAGGGTGAGGCGTAGGCACAGTTGTCAGACCGGGTCTGATGTATTTCGCGAATTTTGCAGAAGTCATATTATTACTCCTTTTGATAAATTGTATTCAAAATTCTGTTAAAATGTCAAAACCAGAGATAACACTATAAATATCTTCATATAGCATTCTCTGCTTTTAATCTGATACTGATAACCGGGGAAACCATTTTTGTCTGAGCATCCAGGGCTTTACTTTAAGATTGAACCACCCGAGTATTCCCATCGGCAGGTACATGAGGATCAGTATGACTACTGCGGATGTTATTATAGACTGATATTCCCTGGTAAAACGCAAATATTCAGGAATAAAATTTATTATCAGAGCTCCGATTATCGGTCCTGCTATGCTGTACATATACCCACCTACTATAAGGTATATGAGTACAAAAAGCCCGGCCTGGAAGCTGAATATGGCAGGCATAGCAGCTCTGTAATATCCTACAAAAAAACTGCCGGCCAGTGCGATAAAAAAATTGCCTATGAGGACATTGGCCATCCTGTATTTTACGACATTTATCCCTAGCGAACGCGAGAGCTTAAGGCTTGATCCAATAGCATTCCATGCCCTGCCGATCTTCGAATTGTAAAGGAGGTAATAAGCAAGAGAGTTTAATCCGAGTAAAATCAGTCCGAGATAATACAAATCCCGTTTGGCAATAATCTGATATGAACCGATTGAAGGAGCAGGCAGCCCTGTTATCCCGCCCCAGCCTCCGAAGACCGGGACCGATCCGAACATCTGGTAAAATGCCATAGAAAGGATCATGCAAAAAACAAAGAAAGCCATCATGCCGCGGGGAATGCATATTGAAAAAAAGAACAGGCCAAGTATAACGGCTAACACACCTCCGATCAGCCCGGTAAGCCAGAAAGACACCCCGGCTTTCATCAGCAGTGCAGTAGTATACCCGCCTACACCCCACCATGCTGCGACGTCCATTCGCGGCAAACCGACTTTCATGCTAAGGGCAAAAGCGAGTCCGAGCATGGAATAGATTATAGTAGTAAGGGCAATCTGTACTGTGAATGCGCTTACTAAAAAAGAGAAAACAAGCAGAATTACAATAATCAGGGCAGCTAATCCTCTTTTTATTTTTACTGCCATTTAATTCCTCCTGCTCCTTTTTTATTCGCCCGGGATTGGCATGGGTTTGCCCAGTAAGCCGCCGGGTCTGAAAAATATCAGGATACCCACGAATAACAGGATCATTAAAAGGTTCAGATATCCGACAAACTGGAAGGCTATGCTTTCGACTATTCCAATCAGGAAACCTGCTATAAGCGCTCCGGACATGCTGCCCATGCCTCCGAGCATAAGAACAAGAAGTGCCCTCATAAAAACGTTTGGTCCCATCATAAGATACGCTCCGGTAACTGGCAAAATGATGGAGCCGGCGATTCCGCTCAGGCCGCAGCCTACAGCCATAGTAACCCAGAATATCTTTCTGGTATTTATTCCCTGCAGCCTGGCAACTTCACTGTTCTCGGTCGAAGCCATCATTGCAGTACCGATCTTAGTCTGCATAAAATAATGCAAAAGTACCATTATGACAATGGCACAACCTATTACCACGAGCTTTCCTGCGCTCATTCTCACTTCTCCGAAGTTCAAAGATGAAGAAAATATCGGAGAAAGCACCTGATCTTTGTATGCAAATGTAAAAAGCGACACCTGGTTGATTATATTGGCAAACAGAACACTTACCAGCATTGTACTGAAAAACCCGTATGACATTGTCTTTTGGATTATCCCGAAATAAAAAAGCATTCCAAGTATTCCCATGCATAGCAGAG
>CAZVYR010000310.1:0-5053 GCA_964631555.1 uncultured Leptospirales bacterium | reverse complement strand
TGTCATTTCCCTGAACAGCGACGCCTTCTTTGTCTTCACCGTTTTCGGCGAGTTCGACGATTCCTTTTGCGGATGTGGTAGCGTCTTTCAGTCTTTTATCGTTTCCCTGAACAGCGACGCCTTCTTTGTCTTCGCCGTTTTCAGCGAGTTCTACGATTCCTTTGTAGTTTATTGTAGCGTCCCTAAGTCTTTTGTCATTGCCCTGTACAACGCAGTTGGAACTCTCTTCTCCGTTGCCTGCAAGCCTGACAATGCCGAAGTTTGCGATATCCGCATGGTGCAGTCTTGTGTCGTTGCCTGATACAACGCCGAATTCCGAATATTCTCCGTTATTGCATATTCTCACAATGCCGGCTTCGGATAGTGTCGCATTCCTTAGGCGTGAGTCGCTGCCTCTGACTACTGCTTCGGGATTATCTTCCCTGTCTTTAGCAAATTTAACAATGCCGTAGTTCGATTCACTGGCTTTTTTCAGTCTTGAGTCAGAAGCCTGAACTGCCAGAGAAGCTTTTTCCTGGCCGTTTTCCGCTAACTGGACAATACCCATGCTGATCGTGGATGCGGATTTTAACCTGGAATCATTGCTGCGCACAACAGTATCTTCAGTGTCTTCCCTGTCTTTTGCCAGTTTAACTATGCCGTGCTGAAAAACAGAAGCATTAGGCACTATATCACCTATGTTGTGTGTGTGAGTCGCGTCAGGAGGAGCAGCGAATATCTCGATGCCGCTTAACCTTGCCCCATGGGAGACTTTGCTTGTTCTTACGGTATCCATGTTTATCTGAATATAACGGCAGGACGCGGGGTCGAAATCCCAGTAATAATTTTTTGACGGCTCGGCTATGAAATTTCTCTGGTCAAACAGCGGGTACCATAATTCCTTATCTTTGCTGACATTGATGATAAAATTTTCAGGGAATCCATGTTCTTCAATATTTGTGGAGGAAAGACATATACGGTTTATGTGAAAGATGTTTCCGAGGTCGATGTTGATGTATTCTTTACTTTTTTTGGAAGATATCTCTGATTCCCAGTATGTTTCGTTGTCTGTATCTATTAGTTTAACGGTTTCATTTTTATATGATGAAGAGCTGCTGGAAGTTATTTCTTTAATTCCTGCCAGCCCGGCTGAGAATTTTGCTATTTCGCTGAAATATTTTGTTCCGGCTTTGCCGGGTTTTGTTATTAACATTTTTATGAATCGTATTTGTGTTAAGGGGATATAAATGGAATAATGATCGGCTTCTCCGAGATTTAATGATTTTTCAATCTGGATGGTTTTCCAGCTTTGCCCGTCAATGCTGATTTCAATTCTGAAATCAGAAGGGAATGTTGTATTCCCTGAGCTTGAGGGTGTTATTTCGATAAAATTTACAGGCTGTACTTCCTGGTAATCAATGATGAAATAGTCCTGGGTAATTGAGTTGTTTTTTTTTGACGACCAGAAGCCTTCGTCTGTGAGAATATTATTTATGGAAAATTCACTGTCGGTTTCTGAGGAGAAATCCGAGATTGTACCCTTGTATTCTCTTTTATGGCTGATTTTTATATATTGCATTATTATCTCCGGATCATTTGATTGTATGTGTAATATCAATAATGGATAACTTTATTTTAATTGTGTATTGTTTTCGGGAACAGGTATTATGATATAGTATCGACCTGGTTAAATCGATGTTTATATTATATGTTTAATATTTTACTTGTTTGTTTTGTCCCATCCGGTTGGTCGATTGTCAAATGTTTTATTTTGATGTTATTCTGCAAATTTTAATTTTGTACCAGGGGCCGAAAGCAAGTTCAAGGTTGAAAGTTCCAAGGTCCAGGTTAGATGAATTGTATTCGTGATAGCCTTTTAACTTTGGAACCTGGAACTTCTTTTTAAGGTGGTCTTTGAGACGACTCTGAAACGTAGGGGAAGGCATCCGAAGTGCAGGCAAGTATTAATAATATCCTTTTTACATTCATAAGGGTTATGTAAGAATGTCCGTTTATGAATATGTAAGAGATCTTAATTGGGCATATTGATCAAATATCCTTTCGATATCTTTTATAAAAAAAGATTGATTTTTGCTATTATTTTAACTGAAATGAAATTAATGTAAAATTAAATCTACGGATTACCTATGGATTATATCGAGGAAAGAACTCCTGGCGGGGTTACGATTAAGGTTTTATTAAAGAGCTGGGAATATACTGCTTTTAACCGCGGGGGAAGCGTTATTTACGCAGATGAGTCCGGGGGCAAGGTTCTGCACAGGGTTCCTGTTGTTGCTTTTATGGGAAAAAATCTGAAGCCTGTGACCAATATTGATTCCGAGCTTGCTTTTTATAAAATCACCAAAGGCGATATTGTGATCCCGTATGAGGATTTGCTTTATAAAAAAAGGAGGTATTTGTTCTTAAATACTGAGGAGACACTTGAGCTTATCCCTGTAAGGATAATGCTGATAAGTAATATTTACAGGCTTGTACGCGATATTGAGAGCGGGGCGGCCTTTAATTATGTGGTTATTGACGATAGTGTTGCGGAAAATGAGATAATGGTCATTAAAAACAGATGCCCCGGGGCAGTAATAATACAGCAGGGTGAAGAGCATAAAGCCCGTGATATTTCAGCCGGGAATACAGGAAGTAATGAAGAGGAGAAGCTGGAAGAGAATTACATAGAAAAAAATCTTAATATTATGTCGAATAATCCTGTTTTTCTTGCGCGAATCCATCTTAAAAATTTAGCATTGTCCAAAGTAAACCAGATACTTCTCGATTTTGATATTTCTTCCCTGGAAGCGGAATATATGCTTCGTTTTATTGAATCTATGCTTGAGAATAAAGAAGGTGATGAAGAGATCGAAAAGAACAGGCCAAAACTGGAAATACAGGCGAATGCTTTTCTTTTTTATATTAATTTGATAAATAAGAACGATGATGAAATAAAAAAAATGATCGATGAAATCAGCGAATCAGGCAAACTTTCCGCATATAGTACACTTTTGGCAAAGGTTAAATTGTTGTTCTCCAAACAGGAGGATGTCCTGCAGCTTACTGAATATGAGAATCTTCTTTATGAGATCAAAGACAGGATTTAAAGTCTGCTTAAGCCGGTTGCATGCTGTAAAAATTATCCGGCCCTTTTAATTTCCTAATGGTTTAATATCCCACTGCCTGTGGAATTCAGATGCATGAATTTTTATTCTATAAAAAATTTAATAAAAAAGAATGAAGAACTTTTTTAATAAAGAATTTTATATTATAGTTTTATTTTTGGCTCTTCTCCCTGGGGTTCCAGGGTTATTATACGGGGCAAGCTGGTATAATATTTTCTTTTCATCTCCGGGTAATTCGGATAAGACATACCTGCGGGTGTTAAGTCCGGAGGCAGGTCTTGTTAAGGCTTTTCATAATGCCGGGCAGTGTATTTACGGTGCTTTTTATGAAATAACTTCGGAACCGGTTATCCGGGAGCTTATTAGGGCGAAAAGAAGGGGAGTGGATATTAAGCTTGTTCTTGAGAAGGATAATATCGGCAAGCCGGAAACACAGGTGCTCGTGAGATCAGGCATTGATATTATAACAGACGACAAAAGAAGCCTTATGCATCATAAGTTCGCGGTAATTGATGAACGGATTTTATGGACAGGTTCGTATAACCTGACTTACAACGGGGCTTATAAAAATAATAATAATGCTGTGATGGTTTATTCAAAAGATTTGTCGGATATTTACATTGATGAATTCAATGAGATGTTCAGAAATAAAATATTCGGCAACAGAAAGGAATATACGGCGCTGCCATGGCTGAAGAAAAAAAGTCATGTTAAAATAAATGATTCCGATATTTATGTTTACTTTGCACCTGAAGACGATGTTGAGAATATTGTTATAAATAATATAAAAGAAGCTAAAGTATCGATTCACTTTATGGCATTTTTAATTACCAGTGACAGCATAAGCAGCGGGCTTATCAATGCTCACAGGTCGGGTATAAAGGTTTGCGGAGTTATTGAAAAGAACGGCGCAATGTCTGTGTATTCCGAATATATAAAGTTAAAACTTGAGGGTATACCTGTAAAGCTTGATAAGAATAAGTACAGGATGCATCATAAAGTTTTTATCATTGACGAAGAAAAGATATTGACAGGATCTTATAATTTTTCAAATAATGCCAATGTCAATAACGATGAAAATATTATTATTTTCCATGATAAAAAAATTGCACGATTGTTTTTAGAAGAATTTTTTAAATTATTTAAATAAAATTGTTGCAATTATTCACCGTTATTTGTTTAGTGTTCAAATCGCTAAGCGATACTATTTATTCTTTGAAATAAGTTTTATTAAATCAGGTTAAGCACTGTTTTTGAATAATTTTTAAACGGATCGTTTTTCCCGACCGTAATTTAAAAAGGATTCGGGAGCGAACGTTTATCGATTATTTACCTTCCAATAATTAGCTGCAGGAAAAATATTAAAGTTAAAGGTATTAGCAGCTCGATAGTACAGAAGATCATTGGTAAACTTAACTTTAAAAAAAAGAAATAAAAGAAAAAAATAGGTTGACACGTTAAAAGGGAATTGTTAAACTTATTACGTAAGAGTGTGCGCTAAAATACAACAGCACATATTTATGGTGTTATTATTCATTTAATAATATTCCCAGATCGACTGGGGATTTTTTGTCCTCAAGTCAAGGTTTTTTGAAAACTGAGCAGTATTAAGTATGAATGGTTCTATACGCAGAATTAGATTGTTTTTTAACTTGAAATTAAATTAGTCTATAATGGAGAGTTTGATTCTGGCTCAGAACTAACGCTGGCGGCGCGTCTTAAACATGCAAGTCGTACGAGAACCCTGATGCTTGCATTAGGGGGAGAGTGGCGAACGGGTGAGTAACACGTGGATAATCTACCTCCGGGATGGGGATAACCATTGGAAACGATGGCTAATACCGAATGACATAGCCTTTGCATAAGCAGGAGCTATTAAAGGGTGGGGACCTTCGGGCCTACTGCCTGGAGATGAGTCCGCGGCCCATTAGCTTGTTGGTGGGGTA
>CAZVYR010000309.1:0-5093 GCA_964631555.1 uncultured Leptospirales bacterium | reverse complement strand
GCAAATCCCAGGATAACATTCCCTATCCTGGTGGAATTAGCGATCTGCGCGCTCATTCCCGTGATTTTCTGCTTCTTTTGATCTGCCTTGCTGTCAAAATCAAGATGGATGGAAGTTGCTTTATTCTCGGTTTCCAGTTCATTCCGGAAAGAAGGATCGCCCGGGAAATAGGCCGAATAAGTACAAAAAAAGCCGGTAGCATTTCCAGCACTCTGAGAAACAAGAAGAGCGGGATTCCTTATAGTATCAAACGGGCCGACAGAAACAACACTCCGAAGATCGCCCATCGAAGTCGCCTTGCCGCGGGCAAATGCCCCTGAAGCTGTCAATAAAATAATTGCAGTAAATAAAAGACCGGAACTATTCTTTTTCATTATATCAATACTCTTTCAAAGTAACAAGTTTACAGGCATTCCGTTTTATTGCAGCCCGGCATGCTAAAATGATTGCTAAAAAGAGATATCAGCACCTATTAATGATTCAAGCAGTACAGTTGAAACAATATATGACTTATAAGAGCTACGGTTTTCAACAACACCTACTTCTAATTCCATGCTCTTCTCTTTAAACTTCGGATGCCTGCATTGTACTTTAAAGTGTCTTTTCTTTATTTCTCTTTCCCGGTCAGACAACTTAGGCCAGAAATGAAAAAAACCGTTTGTAGCTGTGTTTGTAATATACGGATTCTTCCAGTCCTGACCTATCATTTCCACAAGCTTGTCCTGGTAAAGCAGGGTTACTTCCACACCGGATATTATTGAAAAAGTCGTTGATTCCAGCACCTCTCCCAGTATATGAGGAAAGAAAGGTTCTTTTGTTTTTCTGCTGTCAATATCAGTAAGCAATTCAGACCCCCTTCTTATTCTCACAATATCAATCGCCTCATGAGCAAGCATCAGTATATCGCTTTTTTCCTGGAAACGTATCTGGGATTCCAGTTTATTATGCAAAATACCTCTTTCACTTGTATAATACTTTGGAGGAATTTTATTTAATACATAAGTAATTATATCATCTTTAAAAATCTCTATATTTTCATCAGCATTATCAACAGTACGGCTGGCAAAGACCTCATCAACAATCGCGGAAACAACATCTTCCATTAAATTTCTAATTGGCATTACCGGCGCCTCCCATGATCATATTTGTCAACAAAAGTTCCCATAAACAGCACGCGGCATTTCCGAGCCGTCCTCCGCTTCCGGAATTATATCGATTAAATATCTTTTTTGTTTTTTTTCTTATTATTAAAAGAAATCTTAATAGCTTCATCCATTTCCTTAACAAAATGAAATTTGATGCCCTTTTTTATATAAGCGGGTATTTCCTGGAGATCCTTCTCATTATCTTTAGGCATGATTATTTCTTTAAGTTTCGCTCTTTTTGCGGCTATCACCTTTTCTTTGATCCCGCCGACAGGTAAAATCCTGCCGCTCAAAGTCAGTTCTCCGGTCATAGCCAGCCTGGGCTTTATTATCTGGCTGGTCGCCAGGGAAAAGAGAGAAGATGCCATTGTTATTCCCGCAGACGGGCCGTCTTTTGGTGTAGCCCCTGCAGGAACGTGAATATGAATGTTGTTATTACTGAAAAAAGAGCATTTATCGTCATTCGCGCATAAAAGATGCTGAATATAGCTGTAAGCAATATTCGCGGATTCAGTCATTACGTCTCCCAACTGACCAGTCAGCTTCAGGTTGCCGCCTTTGGGGCTGCCGATACCGATTGACTCTATGGTCAAAGTATCGCCTCCCAAAGAAGTCCATGCCAGGCCGGTCACCAGGCCGGGCTTAATATTCTTTGCCAGTTCCTCATCTGAATAATACTCAGGGCCTAAATATTCCCTGATTTTCTTATTATCCAGAGGTTCAATATTATACCTTGGATTTCTCGCGACCCTGGAAGCTATTTTCCTGCATATTTTTTCAATCTGACGTTCCAGGTTCCTTACACCTGCTTCCCTTGACCATGAGTTAATAATATACAATAAACCCTCTTTATCAATCTTTACCGATCCCTTTTTAAGTCCGTGTTTTTCGATCTGTCTTGGCAATAAATATCTTTTGGCAATTTGGTATTTCTCTTCCGCAATGTAGCCCGCAAGCCTTATCACTTCCATCCTGTCAAGCAGAACCCTGGGTATTGTATCAAGCGTATTTGCGGTAGTAATAAAAAACACCTCAGAAAGATCAAAAGGCAGATCAAGATAGTGATCTCTGAATTCAGTATTCTGTTCAGGATCAAGCACGTCCAGCAGTGCCGAAGCCGGATCGCCCATATAACTCTGGCCAAGTTTATCAATCTCGTCCAGCATAAAGACAGGGTTTTTTGACTTGGCAATACTCAATCCCTGAATGATTTTACCAGGCATTGCTCCTATATAGGTTCTCCTGTGCCCTTTTATTTCCGCTTCGTCTCTCATTCCGCCCAGGGACATTCTGAAAAACTTTCTGTTCAATGCCTTTGCGATCGATTTTCCCAGAGACGTTTTCCCAGCACCGGGAGGGCCTACAAGACAAATGATAGAACCCCTCGCGTCCTTTTTCAGCTTCTTAACAGCGAGAAACTCCATAATCCTTTTCTTTACATCATCAAGGCCATAATGGTCCCTGTTCAGGATTTTCTCGGCTTTTACCGGATCAAAGATATCGACTGTCTTTTTATTCCATGGAAGCGACAGTATTTTCTCAAGGTAGTTCCTGGTTACCGGGTATTCGGAAGAATTCGGATCTATAAGGGCGAGCTTGGCCAGTTCATCTTCGGCTTTCTCCTTTACTTCCCCCTTCAGTTTCAATTCATCAAGCTTTTTCTTCATCTGGTTTATTTCACGGGTTCTCTCATCAACGTCAAGGCCGAGTTCGGATTTTATTACTTTCAATTGTTCGCGAAGAAAGAATTCCTTTTGCTGCTTATCGATCTTGTCGTTTATCTGGCTTTGTATTTTTTTCTGTAAATTCAATACATCCATTTCCTTCTGGAGCAGTTGCAGTACTTTTTCAAGCCTTCGCTTTATGTTGATCGTTTCAAGAACTTCCTGCGATTCATTCTTTTCAAGGTTGAGTATTGATGTTACGAAATCAGCGATCTTGCCGGGTTCGTCAACGTTTACCATAGTCAGTTTCATCTCCTCAGTAAAAAGAGGATTATTCTCGGACAATAATTTAAGCTGGCTTAAAATTGACCTGGTTAAGGCTTTTGTTTCTATGTCTTTCTTAGCAGCTTCATCGTCAAGATACGCGACCTGGGCCACGAAATACGGTTTCTCGGATATTACATCTTCAATTCTGAAGCGCTTTATTGTATTGATAAGTACATTTATTCCGCCGTCAGGCAGATTTATCCTTTTAAGGATCTTGGCAGCGGTTCCATAGTTATAAAGGTCCTTGAAGCTGATATCCTCTATATCATCATCTTTTAAAAGGACAAGACCTATTGTTCGCGTGGAATCTATCACTTTGTCAATTGCATCTGTCAGTTTTCCCTGTGAAATAATCAGCGGTGTCACAATGCCGGGGAAAATAGGCCTGTACCTGATAGGTATTATATGCAGTTGGGCCGGAAGAATATGATCTATGGAAATGAGATCGCTTCCGAATATGTCTGAATCTATTTGATCTATCTGAATATCATCTTCTTCGTTAAGTATGTTTTTTTTGGCCATTAAAAATCCTCATTTATGATCTGTTATTATCTGTTTCTGTTGTATAAATATTATCACATCGAAAATTAAAATCAATAATTAAATACACCCTTAAAACCACAACTGCATTTTCTTAAAAGTCAATATTATTTTTAAAATAAATAGTTGCTTATAATGCTCATGGTCATAGAATAGGTGAACACACAATATATCCTATAAAATATCACATGAAAAATATATTTATACTTTTTAGCAATACTTTCAACAGGATAGAAAGAAGCTGGGAAAGCAATTTAACAAAAAGAATTATCGGCATTCTTCTTATTGCGACATATACGGTTTCTTTAATACTGATATGGCTTAAATCCGGAGGTTTTATCAATGAACCGCTCAGTAACTATATACCTGACAATTATTTTTATGCTATAAATATTGCATTTACTCTGCTCTTATTCATTGAAGTAATCGACCTTGTATTTGGCATCGCCAAATCAGTGTCTGCCGCAATGGGGAGGCAATTTGAGATATTCTCTCTTATATTGCTCCGTAACTCTTTTAAAGAGTTAACCGGATTTACAAAGCTGAACAATCCTGCCGAGATTATGGGATCCATTCTGCCTTTATTAGCCGTGGCCGGGGGCGCTCTCTTTATTTTTATTTCACTCGTAATATATAATAAAATCATTTGCCATTACCAGATAACCGGGAATGTGAAAGAGACACAGTCTTTTATTATCTGGAAAGAAATAATATCACTCTTGCTTCTGGTCATATATTCAGGGATCAGTATTTATAATATTATTATATTCTTTCGAACAGGATACGCTCCTGAATTCTTTGAGACTTTTTATACGGTCCTTATTTTTTCGGATATTTTCATAGTGTTGATTTCAATGAGATATACGCATATTTACAGTCTTATATTCAGGAACTCAGGATTTGCACTTGCAACTATCACTATCAGGATGGCTCTTATTTCTCCGGCCTATTATAATGTGCTGATAAGCGCCGGCGCTGCTGTCTTTGTCCTTGGCATAGCTGCAGCATATAACAAATTGATGGATGCTACATGCACTATTGAGTAAAGCGAGATTAACCGGCCTTTTGATGATTTAAATTACTCATCCTGACTGACTTTTTATTATCTTGTCTGTCGTTGAATCGCTAAATTAGTTTAATTTTAATAAATTTCAAAGCAACACGGATGTTGCTTTAGCCGCAAAGGACATGGATGGACTATTTGCGGCGTGAAATTTATTAAAATTAAACTAATTTAGCGATAAGATAAGCTATATTTACATAAAAAGTCAGTCAGGATGAATAATTTAATTGAATATAATAATTAAGAACACTGGTTTTATACCGATGGCGAGTCGGGTTTGAAACGGAGGGGAAGCGACTCAGTTTTTTTATGATTTAATTTACCGATAATCTTGACAATATAAAACGAAAGAGT
>CAZVYR010000308.1:0-5125 GCA_964631555.1 uncultured Leptospirales bacterium | reverse complement strand
GCCTAACGCTATTCTCCAGAATATGAAGGATAAAAAGAACCTGGGAATACATACTGAGCTGTTAACCGATGCGGTAGTTGAATTAATCAAGCTCGGAGTAATAGATAACTCCAGGAAAACCATTGACAAGGGAAAAACAGTGGCATCTTTTTGTATGGGTACTGACACTACCTACAGGTATATTGACGATAACCCTGAAATGGAATTCAGGACCATAGATTATACTAATGACCCTCTTGTGATCTCACGTATCCATAATATGACTGCGATAAATTCCGCACTCCAGATTGATCTTACAGGCCAGGCCAGCGTTGAATCAGTAGGCGGTAAATTTTTCAGCGGAATAGGAGGGAGCGCCGACTTTATGCGCGGCGCACTGCTGGCCCCGGGCGGAAAGACCATACTTGTTATGGAATCTACGGCAAGAAACGGGACTGTCTCCCGGATAGTACCGTCTCTTGAAAGCGGATCAGGCGTTACCCTTAACAGGGGAGATTTATATTACGTGGTAACCGAATACGGTATTGCTTATCTGCATGGGAAGAATATCAGGGAAAGGGCGATGGATCTTATTGCAATAGCACATCCTAAATTCAGACAGGAGCTGATTGAGGAAGCAAAGAAGCTGAATTATATTTACAAAGACCAGGCATTTATTCCAGGGAAAAGCGGACAGTACCCGGAACATCTCGAGGAATACAGGACTATTAAAAACGGAGTGAATCTTCTTTTAAGACCGGTTAAGATAAATGATGAGCCGCTGATCAAAGACTTCTTTTACTCGCTTTCCGATCAGAGCCTTCACAGGCGTTTCATGTCGCGCAGGCAGGATGTGCCGCATCAATTAAGACAGGATTTTGTTGTTATTGATTATTCAATGGAACTGGTAATACTTGCTATCATTATCGAGGATGAAAAGGAGCTGTTAGTCGGTATAGGCCAGGTATTAAAGAATGAGAACGCGCTTACCGCGGAAGTCGCTTTCGCTGTACGCGATGATTATCAGAACCTTGGCATAGGTACTGAGCTTTTGAGTTTTCTGACTATTTATGCCAAGAGGGAAGGTCTGCATGGATTCACAGCCGAGGTTCTGTTAGAGAATCAACCCATGGTACATGTATTTGAGAAGATGGGTTTTGAAATGCATAAAAAAATAGAAGAAGGGGCATATAAACTTATTATGAGATTTGGAGAGCATCATGAAGGATACAACCGGGCATGATATAAGATACCTTTTCGAACCCAGAACCATAGCTGTTATCGGGGCATCCCACGATAAGAGCAAAATAGGTTATACTGTGTTCAATAATATTATTTCAGGCGGTTACAAAGGTAAGGTGTTTCCGGTAAGTCCAAAGGGCGGGGAGATCGACGGCCACAAGGTATATACCGACATACAGGAGATCGAAGAGCCTGTTGACTGTGCTTCGATAGTTATTCCGGCAAAAGCCGTAAAAGAAGCTGTAATGAGCTGTGCAAAGGTAAAGACAAAATATCTGCAGATCATTACTTCGGGATTTTCCGAGATCGGCAACGACAGGGAAGAGAAGGAGATCGTTCAAATAGCAAGGGAGGCAGGGACGCGGATAGTAGGGCCGAATATGTTCGGGCTTTATTCGTCATCTGCGTCACTCAATTCGACATTCTCGGCAACGAAAATCAACTCAGGGAATGTGGCTATACTCACTCAAAGCGGGGCACTTGGTATAGCAATGATCGGGAAAACCGCTATTGCCAATATCGGATTATCCACGATCATTTCAATAGGCAACAAATGCGATGTGGATGAATCCGATCTGCTGGAATACCTGATTGATCATGATGATACAAAGGTAATTCTGATTTATATTGAAGGTGTTAAAAAGGGCGAGAGGCTGATCGGGAGCCTTAAAGCCGTGACCAGGAAGAAACCTGTTGTTGTAATAAAATCAGGGAGATCGGCAAGGGGCGCCCAGGCTGCTGCTTCGCATACAGGGTCTCTTGCAGGGTCGGATGAGATAATCGATGCTGTGCTGAAACAATGCGGGGTGGTCAGGGCAGACAGTCTTGAAGAAGCATTCAACTGGTGTAAGTTTCTGTCATCGGCTCCTCCTCCCAGGAATAAGAATACGGTTATCATCACGAACGGCGGGGGTATCGGCGTACTGGCAACCGATGCCTGCGAAATCAATGGTGTTGAGCTATATGATGATCAGCAGATATTGAAGGACATTTATGAGCCTGTGACACCTTCTTTCGGTTCTACAAAGAATCCGATTGATATTACAGGCGGCGCGAATTCCCAGGACTATAACCAGGCCCTGTTGGCCACTGCGGACAACAGTCATATTGGTTCCGCGATAGCTCTTTACTGTGAAACTGCTACTTTTGATTCTGCGAATTTAACGAAGATGATAAGGGATACATATAACCGGTTTTCCAAAAGCGGCAAGGCGGTAACTTATGCGATAGTAGGCGGTGAGCAGGTTGAGAATACGATATCATCGCTGAAAACGGAAAGCGTTCCTGTATTTAATGAAGTGCAGCAGGCTGTGTCCTGCCTTGGCGCTTATTACAAGTATTCCAATTATCTTGATGAATTTTCTTCTGCTGTTGATGACTATGACCTGGATATTGACACTGTAAACAGGATAATAGACGGGGCACTGAAGGACGGCAGGACTTTTCTTCTGGCAAATGAAGGTGCTGCCGTTATGCAGGCAGCGGGAATGGCAATACCCCAGAGCAGGATAGCGAGAAGTATCAAAGAGGCTGTCCAGTATGCTGAGGAGATAGGATACCCCATTGTAATGAAGGTTGTGTCAAAGGATATTCTGCATAAAAGCGATGTCGGAGGCGTGCTTCTTGATCTTGAAGACAGGAAAGAGATAGTTAACGGCTATGAAGCTATAATACATAAGTGCAAGTCTTATAATCCGAATGCGGTGATTGAAGGCATTGAAGTGTCCGAGATGGCCAAAAAGGGCACGGAGCTTATTGTAGGTGCGCGAAGGGATCCTTCATTCGGTCCTATTGTAATGTGCGGCTTAGGCGGTATTTACGTTGAAGTTATGAAGGATGTTTCTTTCAGAGCGCTTCCGATGAACCGCTCGATGGCGCTTGCGATGCTTGAAGAGATAAGATCTTACCCGCTTCTCCTTGGCGCAAGGGGTGAAGGGAAAAAGGATATTGACGCGGTAGTGGACGCGATTATAAAGATAAGCGCTATTATTAAAAAATGTGACAGGATCACAGATATAGAAATAAACCCGATTGTGGTGTATGAACAGGGCAGCGGTCTTAAAGCCCTGGATGCAAGAATTTTGATTTCTAAATCAAAGGAGGATCAATAGGATGAAGAAAATAGTGTTTTCGTCAATCCGCGGCGGAGCAGGCAAGACCAGCATTATTGCGGGCATTATATCTTCAAAGGATAAGAAATTCGCTTATACAAAGCCTCTTGGAGACAGACTGATCTATAAAAGAAAAAAAAGCTGGGATCATGACGCAAATGTAATAGTAAACATTCTCGGCCGTAAAGGCGAGCTTGAAAGCAGGTATGAGAAAATTACACTCGGGTTTGATCATTCGAAACTCAGGTATATGTATGATGAAGAGGGAATTAAAAAGGCGCTTAACGATATAGTGACTGAAATAGGAGCTGATAACGATGTTCTTTTTCTTGAAGGAGGGAGCGAGCTTTCATCAGGCACATGCCTTAACCTTGATCCTGTATCGGTTGCAAAATATGTGGACGGGAAGCTCGTGATCGTTGTCAGCGGCAACAGCGATACTATTTGCGATGATATCAGGTTCATCGATAAGTATATGCAGATAAAGGATTCAAATTTCGGCGGTGTCATTATCAACAAAATCAACGACATAGACGAATTTGAGAATATACACGCGCCTAGCATAAAAGAGATGGGGATCGATATACTGGGCGTTATTCCATATAAGAAACAGCTTACTTATTTCACTCTTGATTACCTGGCAGAGAAGCTTTTCGCGAAGGTTCTTGCTGGAGAGGAAAACCTGAATAAGACTGTGGAGAATATTATTATCGGGGCAATGACCACTACTGATCCTCAGCGCAATCCCCTGTTCACAAGGCCGAGCCTGAACAAGCCGAACCAGCTTATGATAACAGGCGGTGACAGGAGCGACATGATACTTGCCGCTCTTGAAAGGGACACTGTGGGCATTATCCTGACTAATGATATTATGCCGCCGCAGAATATCATTTCCAAGGTCAGGGAGCGGGGCGTGCCTTTGCTGCTGGTTACTATGGATACGTTTAAGGCAGCGAAGCAAGTGGATGATCTTGAGGCTTTGCTTACGCATAATGACGAGCAAAGGATAAAGTTTCTCTCCCAGCTGATCGACAAGTACACGGACATCGACAAGCTGCTTTAACTGTTTGAACGTATTAATATAACAAAATATTTGCTTTTTATTTAAATTAAGATTAAAAGAGATTTTAAATTAACGCCTGCTGCGTGATCGCGCAACAGGCGTTTTTTATGCAACTCAGGCAATCAGGAGTTTTGTTGAATTGCGATTTGAGTTTTATCAAGAGGCCCCGCTGATGAAGGGTTGTTGAGAAAGCTCAAAAGTGAAAAATTGTCGTAGTGTTATCAAGAGACCCCACGGTTGAAACCGTGGGTTAGCCTGAGGTTTTTTATTGTTTTTCAGGGAAATAATGTAAGAGAAAGCAGGGCTTCCTCTGCTTCGGGGATACCTTGTGCTGCTGAGGCTATGAGTGGATTCTCAGTATGTTATGTTTATCGATTAATGAATGAAAAAAAATGATTTTTGTTATCCGGGGCGAAGTTTCATGGGCTGGGAAAGCCCGGTTAGCCCGGAAGGACTTATATACGACTCTGAAACGGAGTGGATGTGACTCTGTAAGCCGGAGGTCAGGTGTTGTGATGACGGATTTGCAGCTCTGATGCGGGGAATATTTGTTCTCATGAATTTTGAGATAAACAGGTTGTAGCCGCTCATGTTTAGATAGCGGGCTTTGCGGTTGTATGTATTTCTATCTTCGCAGGAAAGGGCCTGCCAGAAGCGCACTGCATTGGCAAAGCAGCGGCGGACTGTGCGCTGGGATTCGGTATCAGGATTGCGCGGTATGACATACGTA
>CAZVYR010000307.1:0-5161 GCA_964631555.1 uncultured Leptospirales bacterium | reverse complement strand
TCGCGTTCTGTTTTTTCATATTTTTCGTTTATAATATCATCCAGGTAATTAAGAGCTTCTTCAGGCATAAATTCTGTCAGAAATCCTAGTCTGCCTTTGTTGATCCCGAAGATTGGTATGCTTTCCGGGAAAAGGCGTGCTGTATGGAGTAGTGTACCATCGCCGCCGATGGAAATTACCAGGTCGGGCTGTGTAAGGAATTTATTCTGTTCGGAAATGTAGCCGGACAGGCCCTCCTGTTTCAGGATATTGTAATCCGGCAATAATATATTTACTTTTTTATTTGCCAGTAATTCGATGATTTTTTTAACAAAATAAATCGAATCTTTATCTTCAGGTCTTATATTTATTGCGCAATTTTTATGCATATTTTAAATTTTTAGTGATTAAAAAAGAAACTCATGGTATAAGTATTTAGGACTCTGGTTTTATGTACAGAATAATAACCAGCACATGACGTTAATTATTATCTTTGGATTGCCGAGTCAATAAAAATATGGATATATCCGGATTTATTAGGCAGTTTTAATTGATTGGGCAGCCTGAATTTTTATTAATATTCCAAAGGAGTTATGTTATGAAAGAAAAGGCAAAGCCGTCTGTAAAAAGCAAGGCAGGAAAAAGTAAAAAAGCCCCGGGTAAAAAGAAGGGTCCAACCGGTTCAGCTAAGGATTCGCTGGTAAAGGACCTGAAAAATTTGATTAAAGATATTGATGAAGACGGTTTGTTGTTTCTGATAAAACAGGCCAATGTACTTATATATAATAAAAAAGTGGAGGAATTAAACACAAAAGCCGGGGAACTGGCTGCAAAGGCCAGGGGAAAAAGACCTGCTGTTCCTGATAAATATACAATGGAAATAAAAGAAGCGGATGACGGCAGTTCGTTTATTTTTGTGTTAAACAGGGAAAGAAAGTTCTTTACACTTGAGGAAATGAGAAAAATCGTAAAGATCTGTCATTCGGGCCAGGATGAAGAGGATGCATCAAGGAGATTGTACGCGTGGTTCAGGAATAACAGGGGAGATGTTATCAATGATATCGGTATTGAGTCGTCAGGTGATCCTTCTTTGAGCACGATATATAATTATATTATTAAAAGATATACTGTTAAATAATGGTTTAATTATGCCTTTGTATCAATAAAACTCCCTTTGCTTTCTTCGGGATTTTTCCAGTTTATGGATTCGGGTTGTTTTTCAGGTTTTGAATTTTCGGCTGATATATTTGAATTTACGGATAGTTTGCCGGTAACTATATCGGATCCGCTGATGTTTTGAACTTCCATGATTTCCCTCCCTGGCGCAGTAATTTCATTATACGATTCTTAAATAATATAGCCCAATTATTAAAATATTACAAGAAAAATATTGCCTGCTTTGATGAAATTAATGTGTATTAAAAAGTTGACTTTTTACGGGGATTTGAATAATAGTTATTATTATGAATGCTAGAAATTTACCCAGAATGAAGTTTAAATGCGATGTTGAGTTGATAAATAAAGATATCAGCATTAAAGGCCTGATACATGATCTGAGCATGAACGGTATGTATGTGGAAACATCAGGAAAACTGGATTTGAAAACTGAAGTGGATGTGAAGATATTCCTTGGCGAAAACTGCAGTAAGGTTTTATTAAATCTTAAGGGTGTCGTAAAAGAACTGGATGATAGCGGTATTATAGTAGAATTCACCGATAATAATGGACTTAACAATATACTTTCACAAGTTGTATAAAATAACTGTCTTCGGTATTTTTAACTTATCTTCCCCTTTATAAATATCTTCCCCGGAATGTAAAATTGATTCAGGTTTATATTGTATTTTCCGTATGTATAATCAGGATATTAATAATTATTCCTTAGCTGTTTTTTGTATCGGGCTTGGGATAATATATTACCAGGTTCAGGACAGGGGAAGGTAAAATGGCTGCCAGCTTTGCTTTGGCAAACATGGATTTTTTCATGTTTCTCGCTATTGAAATATTGATAGCGGTTGCGTTTTTTATATGTTTTAAATATTCAAGGAAACATAAGGGGATCTTCGACAGAAGATTCTGGAATAGAAGAGCCGGGGATACGTCCTTAAAGAACGATGCCAACAGGGGGGGTTCCGGACAGGACAGAAAAGAAAGAAGATCAGATAAAGACAGAAGGAAAAAAGAATAGGCATTGATCCGGGTTGTTATTATAATGCCGTGAGGTTCGTGAATTTAATTCTTATGCTGTGTTTAAACTGCTGAAGATCATCTGTGTTAAGTTATCAGGAAATTATTATAGAAAATTTATTTTTTATTTTATCGGGCAGCTTTTCATCATTTAATATTACTACATAGTCTACAGTCTCGAGGCTTGCAATGATCCCGCCTGTTTCTTGCGGGTTTTTATTTGCATTACTCTCTATCCCGACTATCAGTATATCACCCTTTTCCCTGGCTTTTTTCAGCAGGTTTATCTTTTCAAGACCTATGTTTTCGAACTTCCAGGAAAAATAAACAACTTTCTTATCCTTTCTGTTTAACCGGTCAATAACACTGTCTATGATATTTAAAGACAGGATCTTGGAGCCTGTTCCTGAGTGAAAGGAATGAATCAGCTCATCGAGCTCCACTGGCGCTGTTCCGGATTTGCTTACCGCGATGCCGGCTGCCCTGTTGGCGAGCCTGGCTGAGTCAATAAGGCTCAGGTTGGCGGCCAGGCCTGTTGCGAGAGAGGCTACTACAGTATCGCCCGCACCCGACACATCGTATACTTCCAGGGCGTCTGTCGGGATATGATGAGCAGTATCCCCGTTTATAAGGCTCATGCCTTTGTCGGACCTGGTAATGATTATATTTTTCAGGGAGAACCGGTTCATTATTTCGTATGCATATTTCTCGATCTCATTATCCTGGTTGGGGATTTCCCTTCCCGCGACCACGCTGAGCTCTTTTACGTTGGGCGTGATCAGTGTGGCGTCTTTGTATTTGTCCCAGTCATGGCCTTTGGGATCCACGATAACCGGTATGCCCCTGTTGTTCGACTGGCGGATCAGGTACGTGCAGACATCCGGTGTGCAGACTCCTTTGCCGTAATCGGATATGATCACTGCTTTTACGTTATTGATCGCGCTGTCTATGGCTTCTGTTATTCTTTCGCGCGTGGAGGGAGCCATATCCTCTATTTCTTCGAAGTCAAGCCGAACTACCTGCTGGTGTTCGCCGATCACTCTTATCTTGGTTACAGTGTTGTCACCGTTCTCTATAAATATGTTTTCGATATTCGGCCCGGCAAGCAGCCCGCGGAGTATTTTTGAATTTTCGTCTTTTCCTGTTACGCAGATATGATATGATTTTGCCCCAAGGCCCCTGATATTATTCACTACGTTGCCTGAGCCACCGGGAGAGTGTTTTTCCCTGAGGACTTTAACTATGGGCACAGGAGCTTCGGGGGATATGCGGTTGACTTTGCCGTAATAATATTTGTCGAGTATTACATCGCCTACAACAAGAATGTTAAGGTCTGAGAAATCAAGGTCAGGCGGATTAATATTTACTGAATCATTGGTCATTAAACGCGTCCTCTATTATTTCGGATAATAAATGAATTATGAATATATGACATTCCTGTATCCTTGGTGTGTTGTCCGAAGCCACGACTACAGGGTAGTCAAGCAGGGGCAGGGCGTTGCCTCCGCTGTTACCGAGAAGGCCGGCTGTGAGGCACCCTTTTGCTTTTGCGGCTTTCAGGCCCTCGATAATATTTTTGCTTTTACCTGAAGTCGAAATGCCGATAACAAGGTCGTTTTGATTTGCTATTGCTTCGATCTGTCTTGAGAATATCCGGTCAAAAGAAAAGTCGTTTGCCGTTGCTGTGAGCATTGAAGTATCAGTGCCGAGCGCGATAGCCGGCAGCGCCGCCCTGTTCTTTTTGTAGCGCACGGCGATCTCAGCAGCCAGGTGCTGGCTGTCGCCCGCGCTTCCGCCGTTGCCCATTATCAGTATCTTGTTGCCGCTCTTTATTGTTTCTATGGCAGCGTTCGCAAGGCTGTCTATATCCCTGCTCAGGACGGATAAGGTTTTGATTGTGTCTATGTGTTCTTTTAATGATTCTTTGAGTATGTTCATGGTTGCCCTCACCCGGCGCCGTTCGCAGAACGGCGAATCCTCATTCCCACGTAAACGCGGGCGAGGGTTAGGTGTTTATATAATGATATTGTTGTATAATGTGTAATACGTTATGTATTTTTTCAAACTCTTTTTATGTCAGTATGTTTTTTCGTGTATGGCGGCAATTTTTATCATCCGGGGTCGTGTTTTGGATCTCCGGGGAGCTTATTTATGTTGGATAGTATCAAAGACGAAGGTGAAACGGAGGGGAACCCTTCGACAAGCTCAGGGACCGGACGCGAGTTCCATGTTGAAAGTTCAAGGTTCCAGGGCAAAGAAGGGAGTTTTGACTTCAGTTCGTCTGTTGAAGTAAGATCAAGTGCCTGTATTGCTTTTTTTAAATAATTCGATATATAAAGATTATATCCGCTCATGTTGAGGTGGCGGGCTTTGCGGTTGTATGTGTATTTTTCGTCAGGAGACATGGACTGCCATGAGTAAACTGCATCGGCAAAGCTGCGGCGTACTGCGCGCTGGGCAAGGGTATCGGGATTGTGCGGGATGACGTGGACGCGCACGCACTGAATTCGCTCGCCGTGGCGAGCGCCGGGTCTTGTGTAAAACACGACGTTGCCGATTCGTCCGCTGATCGAGTTTAGTAGTATGCTTGTTGTTGCAGTTGCCATTTTGTTTTTCCTAAGAAACCCTCTCCCGGCCTGCGCCCGGCCAGTGGCCGCACTCCCACACTGGGCAGAGGAAGCAATCTGTGCAGGACAGGAAGAGAAATTTATTCTCTATATAATAATAAATACGAAAACCGGATACACCGGCCGGGTAAACATAATGCCGGGTGAAAGTTTTTTCTCCTCTCACCTTTATATACGTAAATGCGTTAGCGTTTTTGGGGTATTTTGAGGGATTTTTTGAATTTTTTTTGTTTTTTTTGAAAAAAAAAGTCTGAACCTTGATTCATAGAAGCAGAGCTTCTTTGGATTAAAGGATTAGCATGATTGGAATGGTGCTTGAATTATGATTTGTGTGAATAATTCCTTGTTGTGTAATCGCGGCGATTGAG
>CAZVYR010000306.1:0-5186 GCA_964631555.1 uncultured Leptospirales bacterium | reverse complement strand
TCGCATCTTTTGTTTGCAGTACAATTGCGGCAGTCTATATTGTGGACTGAGAGAAGGAGTTCGAATGCCGTTCTCTGTAAACGTCTTACTTCCGGAGTATTTGTCTTTATTCTCATGCCGTCTTTTGCTTCAATACTACAGGACGGGACAGGCTTGTCATGGCCTTCGATCTCAACAAAGCACAGCCTGCATGAGACTGGCGCTCTTCCTATGCCTTGCATGGGGACCGTGTCCGGCAGGGAGCACAGGTTAGGGATATATATGCCGTTGTCCAGAAGCGCGTGCAGAAGCCTGGTTTTTTCTTTTACGTTAATTTCCAGATTATCAACAATCAGTTTGGCCATGAATTAGTTTTTCCTTTTTTCCTTTTCAGGTCTTGCTATGACAGGAGCAAGTCCGGGCGGCGATACTTTTTTAACAGCAGAATATTCCGGGGGACAGGCGGTTACGCATTCCCCGCATTTGACGCAAAGGGTCTGGTCAATGGCTTTTTTACGGTTTTTTGCAGTGAACACTGCTTCAACAGGACAGGTGCCCACGCAAGCGTCGCAGCCGCGCGCACACTTTTCCAGGTCAATGTAATACGCAGTAAGGTGCCTGCATTTTAGGGCCGGGCACCGTTTTTCATTCAAGTGTGCTTCATATTCCTGTCTGAAGTATTTTAACGATGTAAGTACCGGGTTAGGGGCCGTCTTCCCCAGGCCGCAGAGTGAGCCTTCTTTGATATCAGTACACAGGTCTTCCAGCAATTCAAGGTCTCCTTCCAGGGCTTCTCCTTTGGTGAGGCGGTCGAGGATATTTAAAAGATGCCCGGTGCCGATCCTGCAAAAGGTGCATTTGCCGCAGGATTCGCTGCATGTAAATTCAAGAAAATACCTGGCAACGTCGACCATGCAGGAGTCTTCGCTCATAACGACTATTCCGCCGGAGCCCATCATGGCGCCTGCTTCTTTTAAAGAGTCAAAATCGACTGGTATATCAAGGAAGCTTTCGTCAAGACACCCGCCTGACGGCCCGCCTATCTGGACAGCTTTGAATTTTCTGTTTCCGGTTATGCCCCCGCATATATCAAAGACAAGGGAGCGGATTGTTGTTCCCATAGGGATCTCTACAAGTCCGGGATGTACCACGTCTCCTACTATGGAGAATATCGCGGTTCCGGGGCTTTTTGCTGTGCCAGTCTTTCTGAATTTATCTGCTTTGTTTTTAATGATATAAGGAATATATGACAGTGTTTTAACATTGTTTATCAGAGTGGGTTTGCCGTGCAGGCCTCGTTCAGCAGGATACGGCGGTCTGTATTCGGGCATACCTCTTTTGCCTTCAATGGATTTTATAAGGGCTGTTTCCTCTCCGCATACAAACGCGCCTGATCCCTGGAATACGCTTACTTCAAGGTTAAATGATGTGCCGAGTATTCCTTTGCCAAGGAGATTCAGCTCGCCGGCCTGTGCTATCGCTTTCTTTATGATCCCGACAGCAAGGGGGTACTCTGTTCTTATGTAGATGATGGCTTGCTGCGCTCCTGTGGCATAAGCACTGACAGCAAGTCCCTCAAGGAGCTGATGCGGGTTGCTTTCGAGGATAGCCCTGTCCATATATGCTCCGGGATCTCCTTCGTCCGCGTTGCAGATTGCTATTTTTTCCTTCTCTTTTGAGTTGTTCATCATTTCCCATTTGGTTCCGGTTAAGAAGCCCGCGCCCCCTCTTCCCCTGAGGCCTGAGTTTTTTACGCCGGCTATGATATCCTCTCTTTGCATTGTTAATGCGGTGACCAGGCCTGAGTAGCCGTCTTTTGATATGTAGTCGTATATATCTTCAGGATTGACGCGGCCGCACATTTCCATAACGATTCTTTCTTCTTTATTGAATCTTGGAAAGTCGGTTACAGCAGGGATCATATCATTGGGCTCCATTGCGCCGAGGATATATTCGAATAATGGGTCCCCGTTTACCAGGAAAGATTTTACAAGCAGCCCGGCTATTGCCGGGGTTACTTCATAGTAGCAGATCGGGGGGAACCCGGGGTTGCGTATTATAACGTATGGCTCAGCGTAACAGTGGCCGAGGCATCCTGTGGGAATGATATTCGCGCTGACATTGCTGTCTGCCAGAGCCTGCTTAAAGGCTGCCAGTGTTTCGGAGGAACCCGCGGCCCTGCAGCATGTTGACATGCCGATGTATATTTGAGGGATGTTTTCGTCATGTATGGAAGCCAGGCGCTTTACAGCTTCCGCCTTTAGTGATGAGTAGGTCTTTATAAGGTTATTGTTTTCCATATTTTTATTTGATTAGTTTTTTACTACTTTGGTGCTAAAGTCGTCTTACTATATAGCAAATAATAAATTGAATTGAAATATTGCCCCTGGCGGGACATAAATTCACTTTAAATTTCCTGCGGAACTCGGACAAAGATTTGTAAGAACTCAAACAGTCCTCGGAAATTTAAAGTGAATTTATGTCCCGCCGTACTTCGGTATTGCCCTTTAATTGAGATCAGTTCAATGATCTTTTTTCTGTTTTTGTTTCTCTATTTCGTATCCTAAAAATATGCCTTCGATCCTGCTTGGTGCGATTTTTCCATGTACTTTTTCATCTATTACTGCTACGGGTGCAAGTGCGCAGCAGCCCACGCATGCTACTTTATCGATGCTGAACTCCCTGTCTTCAGTGGTTTCGCCTGCTTTTATATCCAGCTTTCTTTCAAAGTTTTCCAGTATTATATCTCCGCCCTTTACGTGGCAGGCTGTGCCCAGGCATACTTTTATCTGATGCTTACCAGGAGGATTGAAGCGGAACTGATTGTAGAATGTGGCCACTCCGTATACTTCGCAGGAGGTCATTCCAAGGTGCCCGGCTACTAATTTGACGGCTTCAGGAGCGACATATTTATACTTTTCCTGTATTGTCTGGAGTAATGGGATAAGGCTTGTTCCGGATTTATCAAAGTCCTCAAGGATTGAGGCGATATCTTCAAGCATTATGTTGTCATCTGTGACCATAGTATTTAAATATTAGTTAATATTCATAGCGCTTATTCAGCATAATATCCTTTAAATTAAAATGCAAATTTAATACCAGGCTTCACAATTTCAATAAAGAAAATATTTTATTGCAGGATGTGGCAGTATTTTGCTCTTTTGCCGTTATGTCCGGGATATTAGCTGTATAAGCCGGATCAGGATTTTTATTTCAGAGTGCAATATGCAAAGAAGACTGCCGGGATCTATTGCATTATGCAATGACATGTCGGGATATTTATTATTTCTTCTTTTATTATACGATAAATTCCGTCCGGATTTTCTGATCAGACTGGTTAAATGATCATTATTCAGGGATGCTGCCTTTATAAAGGGAATATTTTTTAATATCCATAATAAAAAAAGATATATTGCTTCGGTTGTGAAGATATGGGAATAAAAATTGCTTTATATAAATATATGGATAATTAAACTAATAAAAGAAATAATGAAGAACCCCGCGGCAAGCCGCGGGGAATTAAACCAAAAGAGATTAAAGGATTATTTATGAAATCACTTGTTGTATACTCAAGTCAGACCGGGAATACGGAAAAACTCGCGCGTGTTGTATATGAATTTCTGGAAGGGGAGAAGGAGATATACGGAATTGCCGACGCGCCTGACCCCGCGAATTATGATTTTGTGGCAGTGGGATTCTGGCTTAAGTCAGGGAAGCCCGATCCTGCCGCGCTTGAATATCTGCCAAGGCTCGGCAGCAATAAGAAGGTTTTTCTCTTTGTCACTCATGGTGCTGCTTCCGGTTCGAAGCATGCGGAAGAGGGATTGAAACAAGCGAGAGATCTGGTTAAAGATGCTGATTTAACCGGGATTTATAATTGCACCGGAGAGGTGGAATCCTCATTTTTTGAACGGGTTTTAGCAAAGCCTGTCAAGCCTCCCTGGATAGGGGATGCCCCTGCTGCAGCGGGTCATCCTGACGATACTGACATTGAAAACCTGAAGAATATGTTAAGCTCTGTTCTGTGATTTATAATTATAAACTGCTTTATATATAAAAAAACCAGAGGAGGAGTTTCCAAATGTTTGCAAAGATGAATATTCCCGTGGATGTGAGGGAAAGGATAATCGACAAGGCAGGCCATCTCGCTGATGAGAACGGGGCAAAGCTCATGGCATGCGCTCCTGCTACTTTCGCGGGTATTTGCGAGGGTTTCAGATCAGAGGGCATTGAGTTGTTCTCACCCGAAATACAGGAAGCACTGACCCAGGCTATGATGGGACTGCATGGCGGTATTGCAATGACCGGGGTTGGCACCTGCGGGGCTGTTACGGCCGGCACTTTTCTGATAAGTTATGTGGTGGGTGTTCCTGTTGAAAGGCTGGAGAAGGACGGTAATCTCAACTATGCGGCTTCAATTCCGGCTGTGGAATATGTAATTGACAGATTTGAAGAGGATTACGGGGCTATTGACTGTCTCAGGGTGCGCTATAACAGGGTGCAGAGGGCGCTGGATCTTCTTGATCCTGATGCCAGGATTCTTGAGATGACTTTTTCTTTTCATCAAAAGGAGAAATGCGGGATGCTGGCAGCGAATTTCGAAGGAGGACGCGACCAGACTCCTCCTGTCAGGGGAGCACGCTGGGCATCGGAGGCGATCTGCGATATTCTTGAGCTGGAACCCGAAGAGCGATGGGAGCTTCCGCCTCATCTTCAGGGTTTGAGCCCGCAGGAGATGGCTCCGAAACTTCAGAAAGTAGTAGAGGCTCTGGAGGAGCTTGGCTGGGGACGCCCGAGAGAGAAGATATCTTACAGGGATTACAGAAAACTCAAGCTTAAAGGAAAGGAGGCAGTGGAGAAAGAAAGAGTGGGTTCTGTGAGCGCTCCTGAAACAAAGAAGAAGTAAGTTTTTATATCATCAGCCGTTTCACGGCAGGTTTCATTACAGATTTATCTAATTTCCTTATACTTATGTGTAAGAGGCGTATAAATTATATCAGCCGGATTTTGATTTCCCGGCTGTTTTTTTTTTGTCTGATATCAGGGAGGGAAATAAGAGTTCCAGGTTGAAAGTTCCAGGTTTCAGGGGGGGGTAAATGGTCGGATTATTTGTAGAATTTTTTTTCCATGGAACTTTGAACTTGAAACTTTGAACTGCACTTATATAGGGAAGATAGAATTTGAAGCGGTTTAATACCGGATACCCG
>CAZVYR010000305.1:0-5187 GCA_964631555.1 uncultured Leptospirales bacterium | reverse complement strand
TCGCTTCCCCTCCGTTTCAGATCCGTATCCACTCCGTTTCAAAGTCGTACCTTCTTCATCCCGCGTATAAATAAAAAAATCAAAAAACTCTTCCCAAACCTGGAACATGGAACATGAAACATGGAACTTCTAGCCTGAAACTCCATTTCGCTTTCACCCCTTATACTTCCCAGGCCAGAGCCTCTTCATCCTGTCGCGGATAGCCTTCTCACTGCCCTCTTCAGACGGATCATAGAAAATCTCGTTCTTTAACTTCTCAGGCAGATACTCCTCATCAACAAAATGGCCTTCAAAATCATGCACGTATTTATATCCCTTATGATATCCCAGATTTTTCATCAGTTTGGTAGGAGCGTTCCTTAAATGCATCGGTATCTCAAGAGTGTAGTTATCCCTGACAGCGCCCTTTGCTTTCTGTATCGCCATATAAGATGCGTTGCTTTTCGGAGAGCACGCGAGAAAAGTCGCGCACTGCGAAAGAATGATCTCAGCCTCAGGCATCCCAATATTCGACACAGCGAGAAAAACAGACGTCGCAATACTGATCGCATTAGGAGAAGCATTGCCTATATCCTCGGAAGCGAGAACAACCATACGCCTCGCTATGAATTCAGGGTCTTCTCCCCCCTCGAGCATCCTGGCCAGGTAATAAACAGCAGCATTGGGATCAGAACCCCTTATCGATTTAATAAAGGCTGATATAGTATCATAATGCTTGTCCCCTGCCCTGTCATAATAAAGGGTCGTATCCTTTATCGCCTCCCTTAGCATGTCGACCGTGATCTTCCCGTCAGACGACAAAAGCAGGGATGCCTCAAGCAGGTTCAGCATTCTCCTCGCGTCACCCTGCGAAATACCTATAAGGCTCTCCCTGACAGTCGGCTCAAAACCAATGTTCCTGCTCTTAAGCACATCATCATTACTGATCGCGTGGTCCAGTATATCCCCAAGATCCATGTCACTCAGCTTCTTCAGCCTGACAACCCTGGCCCTTGACAGCAAAGGAGAAATGACCTGGAACGAGGGATTCTCCGTAGTTGCCCCGATAAGAATAACATCACCTGATTCAACAGCCCCGAGTACCGCGTCCTGCTGGGACTTGTTGAACCTGTGTATCTCATCGATAACAAGCAGCGTGGCTATGCCCTTTTCCCTGTTCTCTTTTCCCAGGTCAATGACCTTTCTGACATCTTTAACCCCGGCCGAGATCGCGCTCAGAAAATACGAGTCCATACCGCAGTATTGGGCAATCAGTTTTGCGAGACTAGTCTTGCCTGATCCAGGCTCCCCCCACAGGATCATTGAGAACGGGCGCTTTTGCTCAAATACCGCTTTCAACATCCTGCCATCACCCATAAGATGATCCTGCCCGATAAATTCTTCAATTGTCCCCGGACGGCACCTTTCGGCAAGAGGGCTTAGTTCTTCCTTTTTATCCATAACACGACTCGTGAAAAAAAAGAATTATATATATCAAGCTTTAATATAAAAAAAATCCGGCTTAAACCGGATTTTAAAGTATTTCTATCTTTTATAAATATATTACTCATCTTTTGCTTGAGTATTATTATAACCGGATTGGAATGAAGAAGAATCTCGCGAATCACTATCCGTTCTGTATTGCGGACCTCTTGTGTATGGTCTCGGCCCATTAACCTTTTTACTTTGGTTATGTACCATCAGCCGTCTCATTTTCTTTACACGTCTCCGCTCTGCCTCTTCCTGTTTCCTTTTCCTTTGTGTACTAGGCTTTTCATAGTACCTGCGCCTTTTAAGCTCTTTAAAAACGCCCTCAAAAGCCATTTTCTTCTTTAGATTTTTAAAAGCTCTCTCTATATCGCCGTTCACTTCAACTTCGATAGGACTAGCCATCAATATCTCACTTCCTTGGATTGATTATTTTGCAACCAATATAATCATACCATATTATCCGGTCAATACAATTTTTTAAGTAATAAACAGATTAGAGTGCAACAGCTCAAAAAGTATATAATAAAGACTGTATATTAATATATTAGCTTATAATAAAATATTTTTAAAGAAAAAATACCATGAATATTATTTTTTACTTGTAATATAATAAACACATATTTCTATGAATAAATACCCTTAAAAAGAAAAGTACAGGAGGATTATATGGCAGGCGACATGAACAGGGTAATAATAATAGGCAGATTGACCAAAGATCCGGAACTAAAATACATACAAAGCGGATCAGCAGTGGCGAATTTTACTATAGCAAATAATAGAATATATACTACCAATAATGGCGAAAGAAAAGAAGATGTTTCATTTCTTGACTGCGTTGCCTGGGGAAAATTAGGCGAAACAATAGCAGAATACATGCAGAAAGGACGCAGGATCGCGGTTGAAGGAAGATTGCAGCAAAGGAGATGGGAAGATCAGGAAGGAAATAAGAAATCTAAAGTCGAGATTATTGCCGACAGTGTTCAGTTTCTGGACTCAAAATCAAGCTCCGACACATCAAGCGACAATGTTCAGGAAGTCGCGCAGCCTGTCGGAGCCGGCGATAATCCCTTTTCTGATGATGATATTCCGTTTTAAGCAATCTTTTAATTTTTACAATACGATTGATATTTAATTAGTATTTCAATATTTAAAATTTATTTATGCTATAGGATGTGCTCAGTAGAAATAAAATCCGTATTTTTATTACTGCCGGGCACACCCTGTTCTTTTTAAAAAAATATTCCGACACGCAGTTATCCCTGTATAATATACAAATCATCATATAAATAATCTTTTCCCCCGGCGGCCGTAAATCCCGGATAAAATAATCAAACTAATTACTCATATTGACTGACTTTTTATAATCTTCTGAGAAACAATTGTAAAATAAGTTTGTTTTTAAGTTTAATTTTAATAAATTTCAAGGCAACCGTAAGGTTGCCACAACAGAGATATTGCCGGCAGCACTATTATGAATCCAGGTTATAAAAATATCCCGAACGACGAATGGGATTACCGCATCGACAGCCTTTATTCGCTCTTGTCGCCGTGCAGGCTATGTCCGAGAGAATGCGGCGCTGACAGGCTTAACGACAAAACCGGATTCTGCAGGTCAGGAAAAGATATTACCATCTCCAGCACAGGCCCTCATTTCGGGGAAGAACGCCCCCTGTCCGGCTCAGGAGGATCAGGCACAATATTTCTTACCAACTGCAACCTTGGATGCGTTTACTGCCAGAATTACGAAATAAGCCATCTCGGTTACGGCAGAAAGACGAGTATCGAAGACCTTGCCGCAAGCATGCTGTTACTGCAGAAAAAAGGCTGCCACAACATCAATTTTGTCACCCCAACCCATTTCACTCCCCAGATCGTAAAAGCCGTACGGCAAGCATCCCAAACCGGGCTTTATATCCCGATCGTATATAACTGCGGCGGATACGAATCACGGGATACGATAAAACTTCTGGACGGTATTATCGATATCTATATGCCGGATATTAAATACAGCAATGATCAGTCTGCGCAGGAATTCTCCGCCGCACCGGATTACTTTGAAAAGTGTAAGGAAGCTGTAAAGGAAATGCACAGGCAAGTCGGCGACCTTAAGACAGAGAAAGGCATTGCAAACCAGGGTTTGCTTATCAGGCACCTGGTACTGCCTGACGATCTTGCAGGATCAAAGAAAATCATGCAATTCATCAGTAGGGAAATCTCGAAAAACAGCTATGTCAATATAATGGGGCAATATCATCCTGCCTATAATTCCCGGAATTTCGATAGTCTGAGAAGACGTCCCACACTCCAGGAAACAGACACTGTTAAAAGCATTGCAAAAGGATCCGGCCTGCACAGGGGCTTTAATCTCCCGATGGTTTAATTCCCCGCCGCTTTTGCAGGAATCCTGCACTTGCTGCAGGAAGCTTGCACTTGCTGCGGAAAGTTACCAATTTAATTTTTGTTACTCCGCAGCTTTAAGCGGAGAATACTCCGTCCGCCTGCGGCGGGAAGCTTCATTTAAAGCCACTACCCGCAGATTTATTCTTGTAATTTTTATTTCATATAAATAATAATTAATTCGATATGTTACTAAGAACCCTGCTTGACTTGTCCTTAACACCGGATCGATTAAATGATATGAATATTAAACAAAAAGGAGTCATCGAGTGACGTCCAAAGACAAACCTGAAACAGAAAGAAAATCTTTCTCTTTTAAAGAAGCATTGAATAAAATAAAAACCCTGCTGGACGAAATATATACAGGAGAGCAGACATATAATAAAAAGATCACAAAATGGTTTGTGAATACATACAAAATATTCGTAGCATCTTCAAGAAAATTCCTTGTAGATGACTGTTTTACAAAAGCATCGTCCATTGCCTATACAACTTTAATTTCCCTGATCCCGACCCTTACTGTAATATTAACCTTCTATTCCATCTTCTCAGGCGCCGGAGATAAAAAAGATGAAATATTCGCAAGTATCACGACTTTTCTTATTGAACATAACATCAAACTAAATATAGATCCTATCCTGGAAGTTATTTCCGGGCTTATTGAAAATGCCGGCAAAATAGGCGGCGTAGGAGCAGTAATATTGATCTTTTCAGCAACTGCCGTGCTCCGTACTCTTGATAAATCGCTTAATAATATCTGGAATATCACTGAACGAAGAACCATCTTTATAAAGATAATTTACTTCTGGGCCGCCTTATCCCTTGGGCCGATCCTGGTCATATCGGGAAGTACGTTAGCAAACCAGGTAACCTCCATGGTCTCGTCACCTAATTATTATGGGGCCGATTTTTCAAAAGACGGAAAGGTCTGGGCAGCAGGGAACAAAGCGAGCATCATTTCATCTGATAACAATGCAATTAATTTTAACACCATGAACCTGAATAGAATAGACTTTGATAACCAGGAAGTCTATGAGTACAACATCATTGAAAACACATTCACAAAGCAGGAATTCAGAATTGAAGAAACTGAATTTGCCAAAACTGAATTCAGGGATATACAATTCATTGACAGGACAGGCTGGATTGCCGGCAAAAACGGAATACTCCTGATAAGCAACAACAGCGGCAAATCGTGGAAACTAAAAAAGCTGGGGTCTTTTGGTTTTAATGATATACTCATGCTGAACAGGAATAAAGGCTTTATTGCTGCAGACAAAGGTTATCTTCTTTATACAAGCAACTCATGGCAAAGTATGG
>CAZVYR010000304.1:0-5194 GCA_964631555.1 uncultured Leptospirales bacterium | reverse complement strand
GGCAATAAAACAAAGACAGCATCCGAACTCGGAATAGACCAGTCAACCCTGTGGAGAAAGATGAAAAAATATCAGCTGCAATAAATAATTGCATAATGCAAGAGCTGTTCTTTACACTAATTGCAGAGTGCAAGATGAACCAGCCTTTTAATCCTGAAAAATGATTTCTTAAGTCACTCTCAGCTAATAATCATTTATTATTTTTATATTAAACGTGATCTATGCTGTTTTTAGAATAACTTGCCTTAAAATCCTCCTTATTTTTAAACTTTACGAGCTAATAATCCGTAAAAACAATAAAAAGACCTGATCCGGCACATAAGTTGCATTATATATAGGCATGAACCAGATGTTATCAATACCAGTACATAATAACCGTGTTTCTCCGTTATTTGACGTAGCAGGAAGATTCATTGTCCTGGACCCGCTTGAACCGGAAACAAAGTCGTTTATCGACACATCCGGCCTTTCCGGAATGTCGATAGTGGAGAAGCTCAATGAATCAAGCATATCAATGGTTATCTGCAGCGCGATCAGCAATATTTACGCGCAGGCGCTCGCAAGAAACAATATAGGATTAATATTCGGGATAATCGGTTCAATCGATGAAATAATAGTCGCTTATCTTAACAACGATTTAAGCAGCATGCGCTTCGTCATGCCCGGGTGCAGGCACAGAAGAAGGCTCAGGGGTCAATGCCCCTACTGGAAAGAATGAACTAAACTATAATAATATAACAGGAGATCACTTAAAATGAAGATCGCAATCTCATCACAGGGAAATGATTTACAATCGCAAATGGACCCAAGATTCGGACGCGCCAAAAGTTTCATTATCTATGATACAGAGACTAAAGATTACAAAGGCATCAGCAACGATCAGAACCTTCAGGCAACACAGGGAGCAGGCATACAGTCAGCAAAAAACGTTATTGACAACGGCGCAGAAGCTTTAATTACCGGGAATGTAGGCCCAAAAGCATTTACCACCCTGGAATCGGCAGGAGTACAAATCTATCTTGCCGCGTCAGGAACCATTGAACAGGTAATAGAAAATTATACGAATAATACGCTCAAGAAGGTTGACTCTGCAAATGTCGAAGGCCACTGGTAAACAGGTATAATAAAAGCGGAAGAGAATTCAGGCACATGAATTATGCCGCAGGAATGCCCGGCAGGATGGGATACAGGGATTTTGCCTATTCTCCTTCTATGACAAGAGAAGAAAAAATAAAACTTCTTCAGGAACAGGCTGAATCTTTTAACAAAGCAGTACAGAATATCAATAAAAGAATCAGCGAATTGGAGAATGTAACAGAATAGAAAATATCGACGGTTAATCAACCCATACATATATCCTGACTGTTAATGCCCGAATCAGAAAGAATGATTGAATACCCTCCCCCCCTGCATTCTCCGGGCATACAGTCAGGATATCAATTACATACTAAGGAATATGAAGAATAATTATATTAAAGCAATGATCAAATGGCTGAACGAATTAAATAAGAAGTATTTATAAATAATATTATGAAAACCAACATAACAATTATATGTGATAATAATATATATAACGGTGCCGGTTTTATAGCCGAACACGGCCTTTCAATCCTGATTGAATCCGGTGACGGCACCAGCCTGTACGACACAGGCCAGGGCCAGGGAATTATAAATAACTTAAAAGTATTAGAGAAAAACATACAGGGAATAGACAGAATAATAATAAGCCACGGCCACTTTGATCATGTAACCGGATTGATGAGTATCCTGGAAAGGCATAACAATGAGATGCCTGTATATTTAAACCCGGATTCATTGATAGAAAAATACGCATACTCCGAAATCCAGGGAATACCGAATATTTACTCAATCGGGTGGCCGCATACTCAAAAGGAATATGAAAGCAAAGGAGCAGTATTCAAACCTGTCAAAGGGATGACAAAGATAACGGATAACATATATTCATTTTCAAACATTAAACATGAACCTGGCTGGAAATCCTGGGATACTAGACTGAAAAGAAAAGAAAATGATACAATAGCGGATGACCCGTTCACCGACGATCTTTCATTATTGCTCGATACCAAATCAGGCCCTGTAGTGCTTCTCGGCTGTGCTCACGCTGGTATTATCGACATATTAAACGAAATGAGCAGGGAAACAGGATATAAAAAGTTTCATGCTGTTATCGGGGGCACACATCTCGGAAGCGCTCCCGAAGACTATATTAAACAAACAGTCAGCACACTGGAAAACTTCAAAGTGGAAGTAATAGGAACATCTCATTGTACCGGTTTCAGAGTTGCATCCGCACTCGCGGTAATATTTAAAGATAAATTTATCAACGCAAGCGTTGGTACAGTATTTGAATTTTAAAACAGAAAAAAAGCAGGCAAGTAAAATGATAATATCAGTTGCAAGCGGAAAAGGCGGAACAGGCAAAACAACAATTGCCGTGTCTATCGCGCACTACCTTAATAACAAAGGTACCGCAGTCTCAATCCTTGATTGCGACGTAGAAGAGCCTAATGTAAATCTCTTCCTCAAATCAGAGATCAAAGTACACGAAACAGTCTACATCCCGGTTCCTGCACTCAACGAAAAAAAATGCAATAGCTGCGGCAAATGTGAAGAAATCTGCCTGTTCAATGCCATTGTACTGATAAAAGGCAAACCAATGATATTCCAGGATATATGCCACTCATGCGGCGGATGCAAACTGGTTTGCCCCACAGGAGCATTAACAGAGGAAAGCAAGGAAATAGGAATAGTGGAAGAAGGCTACATCGATAATATCAGGTACGTCGGCGGCTCCCTGAAAATTGGCGAAGCAATATCCCCGCCCCTGATAAAATCCGTTAAAAAGCATATCATCGAAAACGAGATCAATATTATAGACGCTCCTCCAGGCACAACGTGCCCGGTAGTTGAGTCTGTGAAAGGAAGCGATTACCTGGTACTGGTAACAGAACCCACACCTTTCGGCCTGCACGATCTTAAACTCAGCGTCGGAATGGCAAGAGAACTGGGCCTCACGTTCGGAGTTGTGATAAACAAAGCAGGGCTCGGCGACAACAAGGTATTCGATTACTGCTCTGACGAAGGTATAGATATAATTGCCGAGATACCGAATTCCATTGAACTGGCTAAAAAATATACTGCCGGGAATTTCATTGATTACCTTCTGGAAAACTTCACCCGTGAAATAGAGAAAATAGTCAGCCATTATAAATTAGCAGGAGCAAGGCGATGAAAGAACTTGTTGTAATAAGCGGAAAAGGAGGCACCGGCAAAACCAGCATCGTGGCCGGACTGGCTTCTTTAGCTGAAAAAAAAATAATGACCGACTGTGACGTTGATGCGTCCGATCTTCACCTGGTGCTCACTCCATTATCAAGTGAAAGTCAAATATTTACATCCGGCATAATCGCCGAAATAGATAAAAAGGAATGTACAGCCTGTGGAAAATGTATTAAAATTTGCAGATTTGACGCGATAAAAGATGATTTTACAATAGATAATTTTGCGTGTGAAGGCTGCGGTGTATGCGCGCACTTCTGCCCTGCAGGGGCTATCAAATTAATCGAGAAAGATTCAGGTGAATGGTTCGTATCCGAAACCAGGCACGGCACAATGGTTCACGCGAAGCTCGCACTTGCCGAAGGCAATTCCGGTAAGCTTGTATCGTTAGTGCGAAAAGAAGCAAACAGAATAGGAACAGAAGAAGGAGCTGATCTCATAATCACGGATGGCTCGCCCGGCATAGGCTGCCCGGTAATCGCGTCCATTGCAGGAGCGAATCTTGTACTCATTGTAACAGAACCTTCTGTTTCAGGCATACACGATATGAAAAGGATAGTTGAGCTTACCAGGCATTTTAAGATAAAGACCATGTTATGCATCAATAAGCATGATTTAAACGACGAGAATACCGGTTCGATTGAAAGCTATTGCAAAGACAATAATATAGAAATCGCGGCAAGAATTCCTTATGATACTGATTTTGTAAAAGCGCAGGTAGAAAGAAAAAGCATAGTAGAATACTCAGAAGGAGAGGCTTCTCAGGAAATTAAAAATATGTGGGAAAAAATATTGCATAACATGTATCAATTGTCAAAATGACAAAAATCAAGATAACATATCAAAAAATATAAAATAAAATCAAGGAGGGAGATTCAAGGAAATGAATGCTCAAGCTGAAAATTCAGAAAAAGAAAAAAGCCAGAAGGATGAAGAAAGACAATTACAGGAAAGGCTGTCAAAGATAAAATCTAAAATAATAGTCCTTTCAGGAAAAGGCGGCGTAGGTAAAAGTACTGTCGCTGTAAATATAGCAGTAAGCCTGTCATTAAAGGGACACAAAGTAGGACTGCTCGACGTAGATCTGCACGGGCCAAGCGTGCCGAAAATGCTTGGTCTCGAAAATAAAAAAATAGGAAGCGATGGAACAAGCATCCTCCCTGTTGAATTCAACAAGAACCTGACTGTCATATCAATAGGATTCATGCTTGAAAATAATGACGATGCAGTTATATGGCGGGGGCCCCTTAAATACAGCGCAATAAAACAATTCATTACAGACGTCAAATGGGGTAACCTGGATTACCTTATAATAGATTCTCCTCCAGGTACCGGGGATGAGCCTCTATCCGTATGCCAGGTTATCAAGCCTGATTCGGCGATTATCGTCACAACGCCGCAGGAAATATCCTTATCAGACGTCAGGAAATCAATAACATTCTGCAAAAGAGTAAATATCCCGGTTAAAGGAGTAGTGGAAAACATGAGCGGATTTATATGCCCTCATTGCGGAGAAAATATTGATATCTTTAAAAAAGGAGGCGGTAAAAGAATATCCGAAGAAATGAAAGTTCCTTATTTAGGGAGTATTCCTGTGGAACTCAACATAATGGAGAACGGAGATTCAGGCAATCCCTTTATGAATAATGAGTCAAACACAAACGAATCTGCCAAAGCATTTGAAAAAATAATAAATAATATAATTAATAATTAGGAGTAAAACAAATGAAAATAGCAATCCCAGTAGCGAATGGATCAATGTGTATGCATTTCGGACATTGTGAACAATTTGCATTAGTAGATGTCGATGTCGATAAAAACCAGGTAACTGCAACAGAATATGTCACCCCCCCGCCTCATGAACCAGGCCTTTATCCCAAGTGGCTGTCGGAAA
>CAZVYR010000303.1:0-5207 GCA_964631555.1 uncultured Leptospirales bacterium | reverse complement strand
GGCGCGGAGTCCTGAGGATGCTATGAGTATGACGCAGGACAGGATGCCTGACCTGATAGTCATTGATGTACCCCGAAAGAGTAAAACGGATGCAGCTGACGAATTAAAAACCATAGATCCTGGTATGGATATCCCGGTTATTTTTTTAACAGGAAAAAGGGATGAGAGGGATGCTGTTTTAAAGAACAACGGGGAATCTCGCAGGTTTATCAGCAAGCCGTTCAGAAGAAATGATCTGTATAATGCTATTGAAATCCTGCTTGAAAAGCAAAGAGCTGCTCTTGAGTTAAAAGACGCGCGGGAGGAGATAGAGGCCCTGATGCTGTCCATGGTTTCAATATTAATTGGAGTCTCGCGGGAGGACAAAATCACGCACTGGAATAAGGTCGCTGAAAAGACATTCAATATCAGGGCTTCGCTTATGACCGGTATGCCGTTTATGCAGTGTGATTTCAAGTGGGACTGGGAAAGGATTTACGAAGGGATATCCCAGAGCCTTTCGGATATGTGTACTGTTGTACTTGACAGCCTGTATTTTATAAATGCGGAGGGCAAAGACGGTTTTCTATATATAAGGATTAATCCTCTCAGGGAAAGAAACGGGGATTTTAGGGGATTCCTGATAATGGGAGAGGATATTACTAAAAGAAAGCAGCTTGAGTGGCAGCTTGTTCAGGCGCAGAAGCTGGAATCAGTAGGCCAGTTGTCTGCCGGGATCGCCCATGAGATCAATACTCCTACTCAATACATTATGGATAATGCTTATTTTTTAAAGAATGCTTTTGCGGATATATTCGGGATACTTGAGCAAAATAACGAACTGCTTAAGATCCATAAGAACGGCGGGGATGCAGGATCTGTTATTGAAAGGATAGGGGAATTGATTTTGAAAAAAGATTTTGATTATCTGAAGCAGGAAATACCGAAGGCCATTGACCAGTCTCTTGAGGGTCTTGGCCGTGTAGCCAGTATTGTGAGATCAATGAAGCAGTTTTCCCATACCGGAACAAGCAGTAGAATTTTTATAGATATCAACAGTACCCTATATGATACGATCACGATTACCCGTAACGAATGGAAGTACTCGGCAGATGTTATTACGCACTTTATGGAGGATCTTCCTCCTGTTCCGTGTTTCCCCGGAGAGATGAACCAGGTTTTTTTAAATATCCTGATAAATGCTGCTGATGCTGTTAAGGGAAGACATGGGTCTTCACCGAAGGAAAAAGGCAGAATTGATATTTTTACCGGAGTCGAAGCCGGTTTTGTCTTTATCAGGATCAGCGACAACGGGACAGGCATTCCTGATGTTATAAAGAGTAAAATATTCGACCCGTTTTTTACGACAAAGGATGTGGGCAAGGGAACCGGGCAGGGATTGTCCATTGTTTATGATATAGTGGTAAACAAGCATCATGGCACTATCGATTATGAATCGGAGTATGGCAGGGGCACAACCTTTATTATCAGAGTCCCTTTGGAAAATAAAGACGGGTAATGGAGGGCAGCGGAAATGATAAAGATATTGTTTGTTGACGATGAAAGCAATCTTCTAGACGGTTTAAAAAGAATGCTGAGAAGGAAAAGAGATGTATGGGATATGGATTTTGTTAAAAGCGGCCCTGATGCCCTGAAGCAGATGGAGAAGAATTATTACAGGATAGTGGTAAGCGACTATAAGATGCCGGAGATGGACGGGCTCGAACTTCTCAGGCAGGTCAAGGAGAGATATAAGGACAGCAGGCGAATTATATTGAGCGGCCAGTCGGAGTCGGAGGTATTTCACAGGGCTAAGGAGGTCGCGCACGCGTATGTAACGAAACCGTGCGATCCTGAAGAATTGATTTTGGTAATTGAGCAGAATATCTGACTTAAAGAGGTATTGCGGGGCAAGGGAATGGATGTTGATTTAAATAAATACCTTAATGTGCTTATTGTTGACGACTCTACGGCTGTAGTCAGCTATACCAGCGGTATGTTATCACAGTCAAAATTCGAAGATTTCCGGATAGAGTCTGCAGGTTCATTAGATTCTGCTTTTGAAATATTGAAGTCTTTTAAATGCGACGTTGTGCTCCTTGATCTGAATCTTAAGAATACCCGCGGGCTTGATACTTTTATCCAGATGAAGAGCAGGCATCCTGATTTGCCTATTATCGTTTTAACAGGTGAATATACATACGAAACAAGTATTAAAGCTATGAAGATGGGAGCACAGGATTTTTTGGTAAAAGACCAGACAGATATTTATTCTTTAACGAAAGCGATAAAGTACGCTGTTGAAAGGAAGAAGGCAGAATTGAAACTGCTTGAATCCGAGGAACGATACAGGAGCTTATTCGAAGCCAGCGGAGACGGGATACTTATTGTTAATACGGGTGATCAGACAATTAAGTATGTGAATCCGGCTATGGTTTCCATCGTGGGGTATTCTGAAGAAGAAATTATCGGCCGGAATGTAAGGATTATTCATCCTGAGGAAAAATACGAGAAAATTATATCGGAGATCATCAGCCAGGCCAGAGGCAAAAAGAAAATAGTAAATAATATTCCCTGTTTGCGCAAGGATGGCGCGATTATTTACGCGGATGTGAATTCAGTATTTGTCACTATTGACGGGATTAAATGTAATCTAAGCTTTTTCAGGGATATTTCTGAAAGAAAGCAAAAAGAAGATGAGCTTTCCATATTTCGCAGGTTTACGGAGACTTCACAACTGGGGCATGGTTGGACTGACCTTGACGGGAATATAATGTATGTGAATCAGTCGTTATGCGACCTGGCAGGAGAGAAGCATGCTGAAAATATAATCGGTAATAGCTTTTTCATATATTTTGACAGGGAAACTGGTGAAAGATTTAAAAATAAAATTTTTCCTGAAGTGCTTTCAAAGGGGCAGTGGAGGCATGAGACAACGTTTATTGATATAAACGGAAAAGAGATACCGGTGTTCAATAATTTATTTCTTCTGCGGGACTCAAATAATAATCCTCAGTATTTCGCGGTCGTATTAGGCGACATTAGGGAAAGAATCCGGGCGGAGCAGGAGAGGTTAAATCTGGAGAAACAGCTTCAGCAGTCGCGTATTCTTGAATCAATAGGTACTCTGGCTTCAGGTATCGCCCACGAGATCAATACCCCGATGCAGTATATCGGGGATAATACTTTTTTTTTCAGTGAAGGTGTAATCGATCTGTTTGAGCTGATCAATACTTACCGGGATATCATTAATACTCTGGCAGATGACCCAAAGGTAAAGCCCCTTCTGGAAAAAGCGGAAAAAGCCGTAAAAAAAGCAGATCTTGAGTATCTCAGGCAGGAAATACCCTCGGCAATCAACCAGTCCCTGGAAGGAATTGACCGTGTAAAGAAGATACTTAACGCAATGAAGTTTTTTTCTCATATTGACAGTGATGTCATGGTAAAGGCGAACATAAACCAGGCGATCGAAAGCTCAGGCATGGTTTCAAAGAATGAGTGGAAATATGTTGCTGACCTGGAGACCAGGCTGGACCCTGATATTCCTGAAATAATGTGTTATATAGGGGAGATTAACCAGGTAATGATGAATCTTATTGTTAATGCCGCACACGCAATAGCGGAGAAAACAGGGAAAGACAGCGGGACAAAAGGCCTCATTACGATCATAAGCCGGAAAGTAAAAGATTTTATAGAAATAACGGTAAAGGATACAGGTACCGGGATACCGGATAATATACGGGATAAGATATTCGATCCGTTCTTTACAACAAAAGATGTAGGTAAAGGAACAGGACAGGGCCTTGCAATAGCGTATGATGTTATTGTGAGGAGACATAAAGGAAATATTTATTTTGAGTCAGAACCGGGGGAAGGGACTTCTTTTATTATTAGATTGCCAATAATGAATGATCCGGCTGAGCAGTAAAACCGATTCCTTTATTTAAAAGGGCTTTAAGGAGTTATTTATTATGGAACCAAAAGTACTCTTTGTCGATGATGATGAAAATATACTTTCATCTTTTAAAAGACAGTTCCATAATAAATTCAATATGCTTTTCGCCAAAAGCGGGGCTAAGGGGCTTGATATAATTGAGAATGAAGGCCCTGTCGCGCTGGTGGTTTCCGATTACAGGATGCCCGAAATGAACGGCGCGGATTTTTTGTTTAAAGTACGTGAAAGGTTTCCCAATACTGTCCGGATTATGCTCACAGGCCAGGCGGATATTGAAGCAATGGTTAAAATTATCAACGAGGGCCGGATATTCAGGTTTCTGACCAAACCGTGTCCCCCTGAATTAATGAGAAAAAATATAGAAGACGGGCTGGAACAGTATCGCCTGCTTATGGCGGAAAAAATTATCCTGGAACAGACTTTAAGCGGATCGATAAAAGTGCTCACTGATATTCTTGCCCTGATAAGCCCGCAGGCATTCAGCAGGGCTTCCCGGATCAGGCGGATAGTACAGGAGTTTGTTGATAAAATGCAGGTAAAAAATCCATGGCAGCTTGAAATAGCTGCTATGCTGTCACAGATCGGCTGTGTAACTGTCCCTGATTATGTTATATCAAAAGTATATAACAATAAAGATCTGTTGCCCAATGAATTTTCAATGTTTCAGAATCATCCGAAGGTCGGAAGTGAAATGATCGCAAACATACCGAGATTAAAGCTTGTGGCAAAGATAATCCAGTACCAGGAAAAGCTTTACAACGGACAGGGTGTTCCAAAAGACGGTATGGCAGGAGAAGATATACCGTTAGGGGCAAGGATCTTAAAGCTTGGGCTTGATTTTGATACTCTTGTTCAGTCAGGCTCGAAGAGGGAAACGATAATGGAAATAATAAACCAGAGGGTAAAATTGGGATGGTATGATGAACGTCTTGTTAAAGTGCTCGAAAAGCCGGTTACAAGGAGAAAAAAATTTATTTCAAGCGAAGTTACCATAACAAAGCTCAATGATTCAATGATACTGGCGGATGACCTGTTTAATAAAAGGGGAACCATTCTGTTAGGAAGCAAAGGGCAGGAGATTACCAAATCTTTTATTTACAGGCTGATCAACATTGAAAAAAATGAAGGAATAAGATATCCTATTAAAGTAGTTTATCCTCTGGATGAATAAAGGAGTATTTTTTTTACAAAGTTCATGTGTCGGGAACTATCTAAAATAGACTTGTTGCAAAACTGGTTTTGCCGTGCTGCAGGCAGGGAAAAATCCTTGTGT
>CAZVYR010000302.1:0-5224 GCA_964631555.1 uncultured Leptospirales bacterium | reverse complement strand
GCGCGCAGTGAAGAAACACATGATAGCGATATCGATATATTAGTTGAATTTGAAAGAGTGCCGGATCTTTTTAAATATATTGATGCGGAAATTTATCTTGAGAAGATACTTCAGAAAAAAGTAGACCTTGTTGAAAAAAAATCAATAAGAAAAGAGTTAAAAGAAAGGATATTGCATGAGGTGCAGTATATATTATGATACGGGATTATTTACTGTATTTGCAGGATATTAAAAAAGCAGTGCTCAGTATTTTTAAATTTACTGAAGGGATGACTTATGAATCATTCGACAATGATAAAAGACACAAAGCGCGGTAATACGACAAATTGAAATAATGGGTGAGGCTTCAAAAAATATTCCGGATCATATTATTGAAAAATATCCTGAATTACCATGGTCGGAGATGGCCAGAACACGTGATAAATTTATTCACGGATATTTTGAATTGAATAATGAAATTATCTGGAAGCTCATTAAGGAAAGACTTCATGACATACCGGATCAGATAGATACAATAATTATCGATGAGCAAAATAATGAATAGAAAAACCGAATATATTATGTTTTTTCCAAATCTTTTTCAAAATTAATTTATTCCCTTTCCATAAAAATCAATTGCCATAAAGAAGTCTATCAGTTAGAGATTATTTCATTTATACTTAAAAAATCATTTGCAAAGCAACTATTTGCAAAGAAGCAGACGTTCCTATAGCAAACAACCGTCCTTTTGCAGCAGCACATCCTTATTGCGCGGCCAAATCCGCGTCCATAGCGCACTATCTCCCGGCAGCAGATCGCACAACAGCAGATAAAGCAGACTGGAAGCAGGGACGTGCGTTCTTAAGGAAAATAAAAGTATCTTGCCTTCCTTAGCAAAAAAGAGCATGAATAACTCGGCAAAAGAGTAAACAGGCTGCAAAACTGACTGATCGCATTTGCAAAAAGAAGATAAAGAACTTTACAAAGAAATGAAGCTCCGGGAAAAATAAACATTTAACCACTCTATAATCGAATTATGTGAGGTTACTATTGTGTTTATAAAATATAGAAAAGTTTTATCTTTACCAATATTTGTGCTTATTCTTGTTTTTTATTCAAGACCTGCATTTACTAAAGATGATGTATCCCTTCTGGAAGTAACACCAACGATAAGAGATTATGCGATTAATACAGTAAAACCTGTACTTGACTCATATTCAAAGAAAGACAAATTATCACAATTTCTAAAGGTTTCCGCAGTTTTAATCGATCCGGAAATAGGCATTCATACAAATGAAATAAAACCAAGTAAATATATTATATATGATAAGCTGAATAAAATAAAATTAGGATTTTTCATTACACTTAGCCTTTCATCTGAACAGAAGATAATATTAAAATCCTGGCATTCAAAATATATGAAGAAAAATCCGGCAGACGTATTTTTTGCCCCGTCTGCTAATGAAATTATTAAAACAAAAGCTGCTTTCGGATGTTCACATTATGCCAGAGCTTTCATTGCAGTTGTAAAGGCACTTGGATTGATCGGGAAACCTGAAGATATGCGATACGTTATTTCATGTAAGGCAGATGATTATGATAAAGCACTTAAAAATTCTGATAAAAAGGTTACGATAAACGGTCATCAATTTGTTATGATAAAAATTAACAGCAAATGGTTTGCGATTAATACATCCAAAAGTGAATTTACCGAGATGCCGGGAGGATTTTCTCCTGATATTATTTTACCGCCGGATAATATTCCAGTTCAATTCGTATCATATCCTGATATTACATTTTTATTAAGAAAAGCCGGGAAGAACTATGATGATGATTGTAAGGACAACACGTTGTCAGGATTAATGAATATTTATCGTTCAGGAAATAAAGATAATTCCGAATTTAAATGGGGAAAATTTTTTAATATAAATAATAAAAATACTTAACTTCAGTTGCTTGTATCAGGATAGTTTAAAAGCAAAGAGGTGATCTGGCATGATGCAGACGTCCCTATAGCAAACAACCGTCCTTTTGCAGCAGCACATCCTTATTGCGCGGCCAAATCCGCGTCCATAGCGCACTATCTCCCGGCAGCAGATCGCACAACAGTCTGAACCACAGATTAAAATGATTGAAATGATTTTGCAGATAAGATAGTGCCTGTATACGATTTTTAATCATTTGAATATATCAGCTACATATAAAAAATAATATTACAACAACATACCCTTCAATTAAAGTCATTATCAATTTAATTTTCATTTTTTAATTTATTTTAATTGACAAATTATATAATGTGGTATATTTTTACTACGTGGTATTAATTTTCCACAAAAATATAATACAATTATAAAAGGGGAATTTATGAAATCTTTCGGAGGTTTTGTGAAAGATGTTAGAATTCAGCAGGGGGTTACTTTACGAGAGTTTTGCAGAATAAATAACTTAGATCCAAGTAATTGGAGTAAAATTGAACGTGGAATTCTCCCACCGCCCAAAAGTAAGGAAGTACTTAATGAAATTGCAAAATCGTTAAAAATGAAAAATGGTTCTGAAGAATATAATACTTTATTTGATCTGGCAGCAATTGGACATATCCCTACAGAGTTACTATCCAATCAGTCGGTAGTTGAAAAACTTCCAGTATTCTTTAGGACACTACGTGGCGAAAAGCCCACAAGAGCTGAGTTAGAAAAGATACTAAAAATTATAAAAGAAGATTCGTAAATCGGAGGTAATTATTGGATCAGATAAAACCAAGAAAGCTTAGTTATGACTTTATTAGGGCTCAAGCGGAAAAATTTAGACAAAAGTATGTAGAACCAATTAATAAAATTCCTGTTCCTATAATTGAAATTGTTGAAATCCAGTTGCAAATAACACCTATCCCTATTCCCGGACTTTTGTATCAGATAGATGTTGATGGATTTTTATCGAATGATTTAGAAAATCTTTATATTGATCAGAGTATTTATGATGATGATAGATATGAAAATCGATTAAGATTTACCTATGCTCATGAATTAGGACATCTAATTTTGCATAGAGAAGAAATACAACAATGTAAATTTCGTAATGCTGATGATTGGATAGATTTTAGAGAAGAAATGCAGGAGAATGATTTATTTTTTTTTGAACAGCAGGCATATGAATTCGCCGGAAGATTACTAGTACCTAGAGATGTTCTAATAGAAGAAATTTTTTATCTAAAAGATCAAATAGATCAATTTCGATCAAATGTTGGTGATAATAATGATGAAATGATAAAAGAAGCAATATCAAGAATAATATGCGATAAGTTTAAGGTATCAGAAGGAGTGATTTCAAGACGTATTAGAAATGAAAAAATAACATTATAAAAGTAAGGAGAAAAAATGGCTAAAAAAGTAACAAGCAGAAGAGTTGCGAAAATTGCATCTAAAGTTTTAAAAGATGGAAGAACTAGTAGAGCTTCAAAATCAGTAGCTGGTAGTGCTTTGTCTCAAAGAGAAAAAAGCAAGGGGAAAAAGTAATAGTTTAATATATATTTACTCTTACTCAGAGAAGATATCTTCTGAAAGAAGACAAAGGGAAAGTGACGAACTACCATAATGCAGTCGTCCCATAGCAAACAACCGTCCTTTCGCAGAAGAACGTCCTTATTGCGCGGCTAAATCCAAGTTCATAACGCACCATCTCCCGGCAGCAGATCGCACAACAGCAGATAAGGCGGGATTGGAAGCAGGGACGCGGGAGAAGCACGGACGTGCCTATTCGAGGAGAATAAATTTTTGAAGAAAAGATTTCAAAAATCTATTTATATTCAAATAAAAGTATCTTGCCTTCCTTATCGTATTTATTAAATTATGAAAATCTATAAATTACAGTTCCCGGAAACAACAATATGAAAAAACACTGCACCATCTTCCAAAAGAAAAACGCGAAGAGCTAAACCTCATAAAAAGCACACATATTCTTCCAAAAAAGAGTGCCACATGAACATAACAAAGGAAACCCGATGCCCAAAAGAATAACAACAGGAGACTACACATCCTTCCTATCCTCAATCAAAACCGAAATCCGAACAGCCCGGATAAAAGCCGCACGTGTGATAAACCGCGAATTGATATCGCTATAGTTGAAAATCGGAGAAATGATAGTAAAAAAGCAGGAAGAACTCGGATGGGGAAAATCTGTAGTTGAAAGACTGTCAAAGGATATACGCAAAGAATTTGAAGGGATTCAAGGCTTCTCTCCGCGCAATCTGTGGGATATGAAAAGGATGTTCGAACAGTATTGGAAACATCCAAAACTGCGACAGCTTGTCGCAGAAATACCATGGGGTCATAACTTGCTTATTATTAATAAAATTGAACATCATGAGGAACGCAAATATTATATGCAGGCAACAATTGATAACGGCTGGAGTAGGAACGTGCTTTTAAATCAGATTAAAGCCGGCGCGTATGCAAGACATAAATCATTAAAAAAAACACATAACTTTATTAAAACACTGCCAGTGCATCTTGCCGAACAGGCAAACGAAGTGCTCAAGGACGGATACATGCTCGATTTTCTGGGAATAAACCAACCGGTACTTGAACGCGAGCTTGAAAACCGCATGGTAGAAGCAATACGCGATGTCCTGATAGAATTCGGGCATGGTTTTGCTTTCATGGGAAATCAATACAGAATAATAGCAGGCAAAAAAGAATATTTCATTGATATCCTGTTTTTTCACAGAAAGCTGAAATGTCTTGTCGCGATTAAATTAAAGACAGGAGAATTCAAGCCGGAATATGCGGGTAAAATGAATTTTTACCTGAACCTGCTTGATGATTTTGTAAAAGATAAAGAAGAAAATCCATCAATCGGCATTATACTTTGCGCTGAAAAGGATAATTTCGAAGTGGAATATTCTCTCAGGAATATAGATAAACCCGTAGGAGTGGCAGAATATTATCTCACAAAGAAATTACCGGCTAAATATAAAAAAGAACTGCCGTCGCCTGAAATCCTGAAAAAGAAACTCCTTGAAAAGAAGGAAAAATTTTAATACCAATCTCTACCGAACAAAAAACCATCCAATCCCGAATCCTGAAATACGCTTGGGGTATTGGATGGACATACTATAGAAAGTGCAGTCGTCCCTATAGCAAACTACCGTCCTTTTGCAGCAGCACATCCTTATTGCGCGGCCAAATCTGCGTCCATAACGCACCATCTCCCGGCAGCAGATCGCACAACAGCAGATAAGGCGGGATTG
>CAZVYR010000301.1:0-5252 GCA_964631555.1 uncultured Leptospirales bacterium | reverse complement strand
ATCTTGATAGGTCAGACGATATTGTTTACTGCGCTGAACTTAAATTCGACGGTCTTGCTGTTGAAGCAGTTTACGAAAACGGCAGATTCATCAGCGGTTCAACCAGGGGAAACGGTTTCACCGGTGAGGATATTACAGCGAACCTGGCTACACTGAAAGCGCTGCCCCTGAGCCTGGAGGCAGAAAATCCTCCGTCATACATTTCACTAAGAGGGGAAGTATATTTAAATCATACTGAATTCGAAAGACTTAACAGATTAAAGGAATCAGCAGAAGAAACACCGTTCGCTAATCCGAGAAATGCTGCTGCCGGTTCTCTCAGGCAGCTTAATCCGGAGATAACTGCTGAAAGGGAACTTCAAATAGTGTTTTACGGGCTTGGTAAAATAGAATCGAATAATAAAATTAGCAACCAAAAAGAGATGTATGATTATCTGAATAAGTTAAAACTTCCGGTTTCGGATAAGCTTCATTTTGGCAATATACAATCTATCAGCGAATTTTACCAGTACTGGAATCTAAACAGGCACAATCTTGGATTTGATATAGACGGTGTGGTAATTAAAGTCTCCGATTTCGGCCAAAGGGAATACATGGGCGCTACAAGCAAAGCTCCCAAATGGGCAACAGCGTGGAAATTCCCGGCCAAAGAAGCAATAACAGTCCTTGAATCGGTTGATTTTCAGGTAGGTCGAACCGGGCTTATTACTCCTGTAGCAAACCTGCATCCAATCAATATCGGAGGAGTAATTGTAAAGCGTGCCACTCTTCATAATTTCGACGAAATCCGGCGGTTGGATATCAGAATAAATGACAGCATAAGAGTAAAAAGGGCAGGGGATGTTATACCCAAAGTAGTTGATGTCATTCCTGAAGAAAGGCCTGACAATGCACGGGAAATAATTACACCTGAACTATGCCCCTCCTGCCATAGTAAACTCTATAAAGAAGATATATACATACGCTGCGTGAATCCGGACTGTATAGCTAAGAAGCTTGAAACACTAAAATTCTTTGTCTCAAAGAACGGTATGGACATTGAGGCATTCGGCCCGGAGCTTGTTAACCGGCTTTTCAATACAGGTTTAATAAAAACAATATCCGATATTTTTAAAATAACCAAGCAGGATCTTTTGAAAGTCGAAAGAATGGGAGATATTCTAGCTGATAAAATATTATCCTCGATTGAGAAAAGAAGATCTGTTTCCTTGTCCTTTTTTTTAAAAAGCCTTGGCATCAGAAATGTCGGAGACCATCTTGCTAAAGTAATAGCTAAAAACGTACAGAGCCTGGGAACTCTCTATAATATTGACAGGGAAGAGCTTTCGAAGATCAGAGAAATAGGCCCGGAAGTAGCAGACTCAGTTTACAGCTTTTTTCATAATAAAGATTCTTTACAAATCGTCCACGAAATTATAAATTCAGGATTGAGCGTAAAAGACGAGATCAATAACGAACCCGGCGTAACCGATATAAAAGACAGAACTTTCGTGTTTACAGGTTCTCTTTCCGGTTTAACAAGAAAGGAAGCTGAAGATACAGTAGAAAAATACGGGGCACGTGCCGCTAATTCCGTAAGCAAGAAAACCGATTATCTTGTTGCCGGCGATTCCCCTGGTTCCAAATACGATAAAGCAAAAATACTCGGTGTTAAAATAATAACCGAAAATGAATTTCTTAATTTAATAGAAAAAATAAAATGAATTGATTAAAATCAGACCAGACAGTATATATAAAATTACTAAGGTCTCTGCATATAAACAATATGATAAAACACATCCTGAATTTCTTTAAAAAAAATTATTATTTCTTATCCGGATTGCTGATCTTTCTTTCATTTCCCACTTATAACATCTGGTTCATGAAAGGTTTCGCATTCTTTGCCTGGATATCCCTTGTTCCGTTATTTCTTTATGTGAGGGATAAAAACTTCAAAGAAGTAGTTATATCTTCTTTTATTACAGGCTTTATAGGTATTTACCTGGTATGCCGCTGGATAGGTAATTTCGGAGCAAGCGTTGAAGGAGGTTTCTATGTTGTGCTAGGATTTTTAATACCCAGCCTTACTGTTTTCTTCACTACAAAGATCGTTATCTCCGAACTCTTTTCCAGGAGATTTGAAAAATTTAGAATATTTATTTATCCATGCGTGTGGATCATAATTGACTATATTCAATCAATAGGGTTCCTGGCCTTTCCATGGACATACTGGGGATATTCACAGTTTCCGTTTACACCCTTTATTCAGTTTGCTTCACTTACCGGAATTATGGGTATTACTTTTATATTGATCCTATTTAATAAAATTCTGAGTGAGAATCTGTATGCTTATTTACAGGCCGGCAGGAATTTCAAGATATTATTAATAAAACACGCGTTCAGAAATTTATTATTAATAATATTCACAGTGCTCTTAATAACAGGGGCAGGGTATATTTCACTAATTGTACACAAACAATCAAATATAAAGGATCTTAAAGTTTCAATAGTACAAACCTGTATCTCACCATGGGAAAACTGGAGACAAAACCGTTTTAAGTATCTCGGTTACCTTGATCATTTTACCAGGGAATCATTAACCCAGCATCCTGATCTTATAATATGGTCCGAATCAGCCACTCTCGAGCATATTTCCTTCCATTATGCTAACGGCAACCTTAATGAATTTGAACAAAAAGTTCTTGATATCGCAGCGTCTTCAAATACACCTCTATTGACAGGCGAGATCGGAGTGACACAGGATACAATAGGAAAAAGATATTATCCTCAAAATAATGCGGTATTGATCGATAAAGACGGCCGTGTCGTAGATACATATTCAAAAATTAACCTTGTACCATTCGGAGAATGGTTCCCTTATGGTAAATGGTTCCCTTTCATCAGGGAACTCCTGGTCAGGTTCGGCGGTTCCAATTTCGTCCCAGGGGACAAGCTTGTATTATTTAATACATCCGGAAAAAGATTCGGAGTATTGATCTGCTATGAAGGGATATTTTACAGTCTATGCAGGGAATATAAAAAATCAGGCATTGATTTTCTTGTAAATATTACAAACGACGGCTGGACAAACTCCTATGCCGGGCATATTCAACACTTCTCAGCAGCAAAATTCAGGGCAATAGAGAACGGTATCTGGTTCGTGCGCGCGGGCAATACAGGCCTTTCAGCCTTAATAGATCCATACGGCAGGATAATTGATACAATGCCGATTCTTGAAAAAGGGTACTTTGTATCAGGTATGGATTTCGCGCAAAATCATAAAACATTCTATTCAGAATACGGCGACTTGCTTCTCTATGCATCAATTATCTTTATTGTCTTATTGTCCGGAATATTTTTATTCAAAAAAATAATAATATTTAAGAAACAATAAAATGACTAGTAATCTAATTATTCGCAAAGCTACTCTTCTTTCTGTTTTTTCTGTTCTTACACTTGTACTAATATCTTCTGTTGGATATGCTCAACCGAAGGAAGACGACATAGATACGGATATTAAAGAAGAACAAAAATACAGTCAAAAATACAACATTGAAAAAAACGATTATTTTATTACAATAGAGAAAAATATCAAAATGGATAAATACGCTATTGCTGAAAAGCTGTTAGAAGAATTCAAATCCAAATATCCGAAGAATTATAAGCTCGAGAGGAAATATCATTATTTTTCCGGAGTATTGAATGAATACAAAGGCGAAATAATAAACGCAGTAGAAGATTATCAAAAAGCAATAGCAATCTTACCAGGGTATTCGCAGGCAAGAAATGATCTTGGAATTCTTTACCAGAAAATCGGTAAATACAAAGAGTCCGAAGAGCAATTGTTAAAAGCTCTCGAAGCCAATCCCTACAGTCCGTTTATAAATTACAATACAGGCGATCTATATTATACAATACAAAATTATAATCTCGCAGTTAAATACCTTGAAAACGCATGCAAATACAAAACAAACTACGGAGAAGCATTTAACAAACTCGGCATTGTAAGATATTACATGAAAGAATATACCGAAGCAATGCTTAATCTCAACAGGGCAATAGAATTTCAATATGCCTCCCATGAAACTTATTATTACCTGGGTATGGTATATACAAGGCTGGATCAGATCGATCTGGCAATATCGAGCTTTAAAAAAGCCCTGGAGATAAAAAATGATTTCACCAACTGCCTGGTTGAGATGGGCAAAATACACAAAACATATAAAGAATATAAAACCGCAATTGAATACTTTCAAAAAGCAGAAATCATAGACTTTGAAAATCCTGACATCAGATATGAAATTGCAGAATGTTATTATGCCATGAAGCGATATGATGACGCGATTGATGTTATTGAAAAGCTTATAGAAGTAAATCCCTGTAATGACAATTATGCAAAATTACTCAGCGAAATAAAGAAGAACAAGTTTACGAGGGATATATTTAACTGATCAGGCCTGGATGACTCTTTATTCACATACACAATCCCGGGGGAAAAACTAAATACAAAGATAAGGTTAAAGAAGTTTCTGAAGCCTCTTATATGCTGCATCATAAATCCCTGAGATGGTACTGCATTTTAATACTAAAGATGATGCCGAATGGCCCTCAGCCTTTAGGCTTCGGGCCATAAGACCAATTTTACTTTTAGTCAGCATGAAATTAAGAATGAAAATGACAGGGCTAAAGCGATAATAATTTTTAACGCCTGTTTCATTTTAACTTTCCTTTTAAGCTAATTTATTTCATAAATCTTTTCACCATAGGCATTTCCGGCTCATCAATTATTCTTATATTTTCCAGAGGAATATTTTTTAACCTGTCGGATTCGTCTTTTCTGTCCAAATACCAGAGAAACATGATCTCCACCCTGTTTTTATAAAGTTCATCGGTTGAGTTTACAACTCCTCTATGCCATACGGAATGATTTTTTAAATCGTTAAAACTGCGGGAATTTTGGTCGGGAATAAAAATAACTACCATTCCCTTTTTTAATTCTTGTTTTGATGCAGGATGAGATTTAGTTATTACATTCTTTGTCCATTTTTTATCTCCTTTGCCTGCATCTGAACTTTGAATGAGGCACACAACTTCATATTCATTTTTTGTCTGATCAGTGGCCGGAGTAAGTACCTTGGCAGGATAAAATCCAGTCTCACTGAACCCCCCATTTTCCATAGAAAAAGCAGCAAGTACAGTATCTTTGGCTAAATAGTCACTCGTTTTTAAAGCTTTGTTTGTGGTTCTTTTAACAGAATTGCAAGCAGGAATGG
>CAZVYR010000300.1:0-5256 GCA_964631555.1 uncultured Leptospirales bacterium | reverse complement strand
TTATTACAATAACCAATGCCCGGAAGATAGAGAAGCTTATTAAAAAAGAATTTCAGCCAGTGGAAATCGCGGAAACAAGAACCGGCTATATGATATATTCCGGGAAATTCCGGAGCATAGATTCCGCAGTATCAATGAAAATAAGGCTTGCTGAAGAATACGGAATGAACGGCACTATTGTAAAAATGATCAAAGACGTGAAAAGACTATATATCTATGAAGAATGACAGCTCCAGACTCACACCAATGATGAAGCAGTATTTGTCCATCAAAAATCAGCATCCGGACGAAATACTGTTCTTCCGTATGGGAGACTTTTACGAGATGTTCCTTGAGGACGCGAAAACCGCTTCAAAGATCCTGGACATAGCCCTTACCTCAAGGCAGGACAAAGTACCCATGTGCGGCATACCATATCACGCGATGGATAGCTATATCGCGCGCCTCATAAAAGCAGGACATCGCGTGGCAATATGCGAACAGATGGAGACTACTCCTTCAAACGGCAATATAGTTAAGCGCGAAGTCGTCAGAATAATCACACCCGGCACTATTGTTGAATCCAATCTCCTGCAATCCGATGACAATAATTTTCTTGCATCGATTGTCCTGGACAAAGACAGGATCGGCCTCGCATTTGTCGATATCTCCACCGGGGATTTCATACTGTCTTCAATAGCCAGATCAATGGACCTCTTCAGGGGAGAGATCGCCAAATTCAATCCAAAGGAAGTCATCCTGAAACAGAACGATAATCCGGATGACCATTTATATAAACAGCATATAGAGAACTTAAGCATTCCGATCTATAAAATAAGCGAATGGTTTTATGACCCTGACTACTCAGCAGAAACCATCAAAGAAACATATAACATCATAAATCTGCACGGACTGGGCATTGACTCAGACCTTGAAATAAGCACCGCAGGTCCCATTCTTCAGTACCTCAGGGACACGCACAGAAAAGCCTTCGGGCATCTGAAAATCCCCAGAAAGATTACCAGCTCAAAATACATGATCCTCGATGACGCCACAATACGCAACCTTGAGCTGGTACACAACCAGCAGGACCAATCAAAGAACAGAACCCTGTTCTCAGTATTAAATTATACAAAGACTGCCATGGGCAGACGCGCCCTTGAAAGAAATATATTGCAGCCTCTTCTGCAGGCAGAAGAAATAGAAAAAAGACTTGAACTTATTCAATACCTTACAGGTAAGCTCGATCTGATCAACAATATCCAGGCAAAGCTAAAGGAAATCCATGATATCGAAAGACTGGTCTCCAGGTTCACAATAGGCAAATCATTCCCGCGCGATTTCCTGGCCCTAATGCACTCGATTCAGGCTGCTGACGAAATCAAAGAGATTCTATCACGAGAATCATTTGATCCTCTCACCGAAATATCAATGAGCATACCTGATCTGAAAAACATGTCGGAGAGGATCAATAATACAATCGAAGATGATCCTGCCGTATCCCCTGATCACGGCAGGGTCATAAGGAAAGGATATAATCCCGATCTCGATCACCTTTACGAGATCAGGAAGAATGCCAAGACATGGATACTGCAATACCAGGACCAGGAAAAAAACAAACTCAACATACCCACCCTGAGAATAAAATACAACAAAGTGCACGGATACTTCATAGAAGTAAGCAAAGGACAGACTTCCAAAGTCCCGGCCGACTACTTCAGAAAGCAGACACTGGTAAACGCCGAAAGATACACGACCGAAACCCTGCAAAACTTCGAATCCGAAATATCCGGCGCGTCCGACAACATTATTCGTCTTGAAAAAGAAGAAACCGAAAAACTGCTTTCCGAAATCCTTTCGCTTAAGGACGAACTGCAGGCCTGCGCCTCGGTGACAGGGGAAATCGATCTTTATACTTCTCTTGCGTCATCTGCGGTTGAGAATAAATTCACAAGGCCGTACTTCAACAATAAAGGGATCACTGCCGTTAAAGACGGCAGGCACCCGGTTGTGGAAAAATACTTTACCAGTGAAGTCTTTATTCCTAATGACATCAGCCTGGATATCTCCGATAATATAATCAAGCTCATAACCGGGCCCAACATGTCCGGCAAATCCACATATATAAGAATGACAGCCATGATCCAGCTTATGGCGCAGATGGGATCCTTTGTCCCTGCCGGCTCAGCCGATCTCTCAATAGCAGACAGGATATTCACCCGCATAGGAGCATCGGACAACATATCCAGGGGCGAATCCACGTTCCTTGTTGAAATGAACGAGACTGCGGTCATTTTAAACAATGCCACAGACAAAAGCCTTATCATAATGGACGAGATCGGCAGGGGCACAAGCACATACGACGGACTGTCCATTGCCTGGGCTGTAGTTGAATATATTCTCAGGTACCTGAAAGCCAAAACCCTCTTTGCCACGCATTACCATGAGCTTACAAAGCTCGGCGACAGAAAAGGAATTGTAAATTATAATGTACTTGTAAAGGAAAGTATCAGCGGAGTCGAGTTCCTGCACAAAGTCGCGCCAGGTGCAGCAGATAAATCCTACGGCATCCATGTTGCGAATCTCGCTGGCATACCCAGAGAGATCACCGCGAATGCCAAAAGCATACTCGAAAAACTGGAGAAGAGCTCCCTGAAATCCTCCTCACGCAATGCCCCTGAAAAGATAATCAAAAAAGAAGAAGCAAGGGAACAGCTCGATATGTTCAATGCCTCGAATCATCTGGTGATACAGGCCATAAAGAGCATCGACCTGGAAAATCTGACCCCGCTTGAAGCAATGAACGAGCTGAACAGGCTGAAAGAGCTTATCAAGTAAAGTAAACTTTTAATCGCTTCCCCTCCGTTTCAAAGTCGTCTTATATTCCCTTCCCGTCCGTTTCATATTCGCCGCAGAGTCGCATTGGAGTCGCTTCCCCTCCGTATCCGCTCCGTTTCAGAGTCGTATCCACTCCGTTTCCTCTCCGTATATCCTTCGTCCCAAAGTCGTTCTCTAAAAAAAGTTCCAGGTTTCATGTTCAAAGTTAAAAGTCTCTCAAAATAATAATCGCAACCTGGAACCTGAAACTTTCAACCTTGAACTTTCTTCCGCTCCCTGAGCGATTCCCCTCCGTTTCAAAACCGTATATAAGAGCATCCCGAACAAACGCATGTCCCCTGCACCGGCTCCCAGTTGAATAATCAGAACGTCAGCTTTTCCCTGAGAGCGGGAACATAGACTCTCCCTATAGTGAGGGTTGACTCCTCGGAATCCTTCAGGAACGCGATGTATTGCCCGCCCATCATATACTGAACACGCGAAATATAATTCACATTAACAATAGCCTGTTTATGGATCCTTATAAAATTACTGGAAGGCAGTTTCTTATCAATCTCTTTCAGATTAACCACAGTTTCATAGACCCTTGATTCAGTGTGGATAATCGAATGCCTGCCGTGAGAAAAGACATAAACAATTTCACTGAAAGGAATAATAAAATAGTTCTCTTCCTCTTTAATTGAAAGCCCGATTGTCTTTGCCGGGTTATTAAAAGTTATCTTGCTCCGTATTACGGTCAATGCTTTATCAACAGCGCCGTTGAACCTTTCTTCCGAGAAAGGTTTTAACAAGTAATCGATTGCCCCAAGATCAAATGCTTTTATAGCATATTCATCATAAGCTGTTGTAAAAATCACATAAGGCGCCTGCTCAAGCTTTTCCAATACCTCTATCCCTGACATTACAGGAAGATTTATATCAAGAAATAAAATATCATACTGGTCTTTTGAAAGCTTATTATATGTCTCCTGCCCGTTCTTGGACCAGCCTCCGAGTTTCAGCTCACTTCTTTTGAAAATATAGTCGGAGAGCAGGTCTCTTGCCGGTTGTTCATCTTCTGCAATAAAAACCATATAAGTATCCGAATCTAACATATTATTCTTCTCCCTTCGAGACTGAACGTTATTGTTGCCTTTACCCCAGCCCTCTTACGATTCTCCAGTTCAAGACTTGTATTTTTAAAATGATATTTCAGCCTGTTCTTAATATTCCCAAGAGTTCCCCTGTAGATATCACCGGATTTAATCCTCGTGCCGTCATCCTGAACAATGATCCTGACATTATCACCCTTACGTTCAGCATAAACCTCCACAAGACCCAGCTCCGTCTTCTGACGCAACCCATGCTTAATGGAATTCTCCACCAGTGGCTGGATGGTTAACGGGGGAATCATAACATCATTAAAATCGCCTTTAAAATCCACTTTATATGTAAGCACGTCCGAGAAACGGATCTTTTCAAATTCAAGATAACTTTTAACAAACTCCCATTCCTGAAAAAAATCAACTACAGAGCTTAAAGAAGTATCCATTAAAAAACGGTATATCTCCGCCAGTTTCATAATACCCTTATCGGCTTTTTCAATATCGGTTTTAATTAAAGCATGTATAGCATGAATGGAATTGAATAAAAAATGCGGATTCATCCTGTTGTGCAAGTTCTTAAATCTTGACTCTTCATATTCCTTAACAGTTCTCTTTAATGTTATCAGGGTATTCACCCTTGCCAGCAATTCTTTTTTATCATACGGCTTGGATAAGTAATCATTGGCCCCTGCGTTAAAACCAGCGACAATATCCATTACCTGCGTCTTTGCCGTAAAAATCAAAATAGGCAGTTCATATAAAGAATACTGTTTCCTGATAACGGAACAAACCTCGTATCCGGACATACCGGGCATCATAATATCAAGCAATACTATATCAGGAGTATCATCATTTGCCAGTATCTCAAGAGCCTTCATGCCGCTGTCGGCCACTGCCACATCGTATCCTGCAAGTCCAAGCTGGTTGATGAGTACCTGCAAATTGATAGGCTCATCATCCACAACAAGTATTCTTGATGATCCTTTCTTGTCAGCATTAATTAAATCTGTAGCCGGGTTATCCGCTGAATCACGAACAATGGCATCATCATCAATCCTGTCCGTTAAAAGATTAAGCCTTTCTCTGTTATCACGACTCCTGATCTGCGATAATTCAGTATCAGGATAAAACATTTCCTCTGAACCGTCCTGATCAAAGACCGGATCATACACCGGTAATCTGAAAATAAACCGCGATCCGGAACCTAATTCCGATTCAACCCTTATGCTGCCCCCATGCAGTTCAACAAGCTTCTTTGTAATACTAAGGCCCAACCCGGCTCCCTTATATTTCCTTGAGATTGAACTTTCAACCTGCTCAAAATAATTAAAGATATCATCCAGCTTATTTCCAG
>CAZVYR010000299.1:0-5290 GCA_964631555.1 uncultured Leptospirales bacterium | reverse complement strand
ATTTGGACTATTGTTAACCAGCATATGTTTCCCGCCCGGAGCAATAAATACACTCCCCCTGTAAACATGATCACCGTTTTCAGCTTCTTTAACGAATAATTTTGATATCTTGTCTATCCTTTCTGCAAATGACTTTGTAAATTTTTCAGGCATATGCTGTGCTATTAGTATTCCCGGTGAATTTTCCGGAAGTCTTTGTATTATATCAGCAATTGCTTCGGTTCCACCGGTTGATGCCCCGATTGCAATAATAGATTCAGATTTAATTCTGTCTTTTCCAGGTTTTTTTCTTGGTATAATAACATCAGCATTAAATTTTTCGAGAACATTTATAGATACTATCTCGTTAAATGGAATACCGGGCTTTCTTTTTATATTAGATTTGCATGATGCTATTACCTTTTGTATAAGCTCATCAGAAAAAATATCAAAATCGCTTTGTTTCTCTAAATTCGGCTTTAAAATAAAATCAACAGCTCCCATGGAAAGAGCTTTTAGTGTTATATTCGCTCCCTTCTCACTGTGCGTACTTACCATAATTACAGGTATTGGATTTGAAATCATTAACTTTGAAAGGAACGTAAGTCCGTCCATTCTGGGCATCTCAATATCAAGCGTGAGGACATCAGGTTTATATTTCTTGATTTTATCAATAGCAATATATGGGTCTAATGCGGTACCTACTACTTCTATATATTTTGATCTGGATAATGCGTCTGTTAATAATTTACGAACTACAGCGGAATCATCAACGATTAACACTTTTATTTTATCCATTAATTCTATACCTGCTTAATCGATAATCGTGAAGACAAATCGCTACACATGAACCAAGGAGAGTGCTTATTATTTCATTTTCTTTTGAGACATAGAATTCACCTGGTTGTGGTACTATTATTTTTTTATTAAATTTATTACTATTTCTCTCATACATATTTAAATTTTTTTATAAATTGTATTTCCTATTAAATAATATTTATCAGAGAAATGAGAAAGATTCTCGGAATGACCTGCGAAAAAGTACCCTGCATCGTCTAAATAATCATAAAATCTGTTGACTACGTAATCCCTTGTATGTTTGTCAAAATATATAATTACATTTCGACAAAATAATAGATCGAATTTTCCATTCATCGAATATGATTTATCAAGGAAATTAACTCTACGGAAAGAAACCATCTTCTTGATTGAATCTTTGATAACATAATTATCATTATCTTTATCGTAATTAAAATATTCTTTAATTATTCTCTGATCAACTTCTTCCAGTACTTCCTTTTTATAAACACCGGCTTTTCCCGCATCCAACACATTAGTATCTATATCTGTTGCAAGAATTTTTATATCAGGTATTTTTTTATTTTTAAAATACTCAGCCAGAGTAATCGCGATAGAGTAAGGTTCTTCTCCTGATGAACAGCCCGCACTCCAGATTTTAAGCATTTTCTTAAGAGATTTTTCAAATTCAGGAAGGTAGTTGTTTTTTATAAATTCAAAATGTTTAGATTCTCTGAAAAAATCTGTTTTATTGGTCGTAATAGAATTTATAAATGGGATGAGCTCACTTTCATAATTTTGCATTAAATATTCATAATACATCTTGTAATTATTTAGTTTGAGAGCTCTTAATCTCTTTATTAACCTGGACTGCATAAGTGTTTTTTTCTTTTCTGTCAGGTTAATTCCGCTTTCTTTAAATATAACTTCTCTTAGTAAATTAAATTCAATATCACTTATTTCTTGAAAATATAAATCCGTATTTTGCATTATTTTTTATTACTTAAATATAATAACTCTTCCACTTTGCTCGCGATTTCTAAATATATTATCTATATATTCCTTTTCCATTATTCTAAATTCAGAGGAATCTTCCTTTCGCTTTTGGAATCTTCTCAGAACCTTTCCTTGTAAAGGAAAAAAGTAAATCTGCCTTCTGAAATTTCCACCAAGGTCTTCTTTAACAATCTGGATATTTTCCATAGCAAAATATTCGTGTAAAAAATTTATGTTACTTTCCTGAACACTTCTCGTATCAGGTATATTTTCTTTTATATAACCGGCACCGAATAGTTTGGCTTTTAAATACTTTCGGTCTCCTCCCTTTTTTACAATTTCTGTAATAAGTAATTCCATACTTTGGATACCATATCCCGCTATGTCACTGGCTATTATACCATCTGTTCCGATTTTGCCTGGTACAATAAAATGTCCCATTCCTCCAATTCCCCGATTCAGGTCGTATAAACAAACAATCACCGTAGCACCGGACACACTGGTCATGATACAGTTTTCAGTTACAGCCATATAGTCACCGGGATATAATAAATATAATGTTTGTCCAAATAAATTACTTTCAGTCTTTATCATTATCAATAATATCTTGATCGATTTTTTGTTGATTATCCAGGGATTCAATCTCTTCTTCACTCAGAATCATATCAACATCAAGAATAATAACCAGCTCTTTATCAATCCGGCCTATACCTTTGATGAAATTGGTTTCAATCTTTACAGTGAACTGGGGTGTAGTTTGAATAGTGGAGACAGGAATGCTGACAACGTCAGAAACAGAATCAACGATCATACCAATTAATCTATCCTTTACTTCAACAATTATGATAACTGTATAGCTGTCATATTCCCGGGTTTGCATTTTAAATCTTTTCCGTAAATCAACAACCGGGACAACCGATCCACGTAAGTTTATTACTCCTTCCATAAAATAGGCAGTATTGGGCACATGAGTAATTTCAGCCATACCCATGATCTCTATAACTTTTTCTACACTTACACCATATGTTTCTTCCCCAATTAAAAATGTTACATGTTGATCTTCATCTTTATTAAGTTCGTCATCTTGCTGTTTAGATTGTGTTTCAATATTCCTCATAGTAAAGCTCCTTAGTTGATTAATTTCTTAACAATATTAGTTAATTGCTCTGACTGGAAAGGCTTGACAAGCCATCCGGATGCCCCCGCTTCTTTTCCAGCTTGAATTATTTTATCTTCTGATTCAGTAGTTAGCATTAAGACTGGAGTAAATTTATCATTCTTTCTTAGCTCCTGAACAAAGGTGATGCCGTCCATAACAGGCATATTAACATCCGTTATACATAATATTAAATCTTCACCGGAATTTTTAAGATCCTGTATTTTCTGAATAGCATCAGCCCCGTTCTCCGCCTGTCTGATCGGGAACCCGAGCTTTTTTAAAGCATATTCCACACTGGTTCGAATTGTTAATGAATCATCTACTATTATTATATATTTCAAATGAAAATTCCTGATTTTATTGTGAAAAACCGGCTATATATAATTGTTTTCTTAAGTCTTTTGATACAGACTTAAGAACGATTCTATGCCCTTTTTTTTTAATCTCACGATTAGCAGATATAATTACCTGCACTAAAGCCAGGTCAATCCTCTTTACTTTTTTAAAATCCAGTATAATCTCCGATTCTTTATCCAATACGTCTTTTAGCTGCAAATAAAACTCTTTAATAGTTTTGATACCAATATCCTCTTTTAACTCGATAATCATTAATTATCTCCAAATACAATAATTACGTTATTATATTGCAGTATATATATTTTAATAGTATAATTTTTATTAAAATATTATGGTGATCATTTTTTGGATAATTTTTATTGAATAATAATACATTAATATTTTGGCTGTCTTGATTTAAAAATAATCATGAGGATTATAATTATTTCAATATCTGTGCTCAAATTCAATTTCTAATTATTTAAACATTACAATAGATTATAAATAGAACAATCAACAATTTGAGCAGCTAATACAGAGTCATTATATCAAGACATAATCTCTCCTACTAATCCGTGAATATCTAAAATCAATGAGACAGTTCCATCTCCAAGTATTGAAGCTCCGGATATTGCCCTGCTTTTTGTTACACCATAATCTATGCTCTTAATGACAATTTGCTGTTGCCCTATAAGTTCATCAACCATTAGCCCGAGAAACGTACCATTTGATTCAACGATAACTACAAGAGCTTCCCATGCATTTTTATAATCTGACTCTATACCGAATAATTTGTTTAATCTCAGAAGTGAAATATATTGCCCTCTTATATAAACGACCTCGCCCTGCCCTTCTATTGTTTTTACTGTATTTTTATCAGGCTGTATGGATTCAACGATCGATAGAAGGGGAACAACATATGTATTGCTGCCAAGACGAATTAACATGCCTTCAATAATTGCCAGGGTCAACGGAAGTTTTATGTTAATAATTGTTCCTTTACCTATTTCAGTATCTAAATTTATTGTGCCTCTTAATGATTCGATGTTTGTTTTAACTACATCCATCCCAACACCGCGTCCGGATAGATTTCCAATTTTTTCTGCTGTAGAAAAGCCGGGCATAAAAAGCATATTTATCAGCTTTTCATCGGTGAATTCATCAGAGGATTTAATAAGCCCCATTTGTTCAGCTTTATTTTTTATTTTAGCTAAGTCTATGCCTTTCCCGTCATCAGATACTTCTATATAGACACTTCCTTCCTGGTGGAATGCTTTCAGCCGTATTAATCCTTTCCTATTCTTATTAGCATTGAGTCTTTCTTCAGGTCTTTCAATACCATGGTCTATGGAATTGCGTATCATGTGCTTCAATGGATCACTTATCTTTTCAATTACTGTTTTATCCAGTTCGGTTTCTGCGCCTTCAATTTCCAGGCTTATTTCTTTTCCAGATAGTTTGGCAGTGTCCCTGACAAAACGTTTGAATTGTTCGAAAGTCGGTCCAATAGGTACCATGCGAATTGTCATTATTTGTTCCTGAAATTCACGAGTGGTCCTATCCAGACCGGAAATTGCGTTTTTAACTTTTTCGCCGTACTGGCCACCTATTTCATCAGCTACTCTGGTAACTGCAGACTGACCGATAACAATTTCTCCCAAAAGGTTTAATAATGTATCAAGTTTTGAAGTAGCAACTCTTACAGATGTACTTTCTATTGTTTTCTTTATTTTGTCCTGTTCTTCAAGTGCTTGTTTTACATCTTCATCTGAAGCATAGCCTTTTTCTACCATTATTTCAGCTATTTTTTTACCTTCAACGGATTGAGACTCAAGAACCCTTGTTAACTCTCTTTCGGTAATAATATTTTTACTGAGCATGATTTCACCCAGTTTAAATGATTCTACATTATCCTGGGCCTGAATTTGAAAATTGTTAGTAATATCCTCGATTTTTATTATATTATCATCTTTGACAAATAGAAATACATCTTCTATTTTTTCTCTGTTATGGGGAGTCCTG
>CAZVYR010000298.1:0-5323 GCA_964631555.1 uncultured Leptospirales bacterium | reverse complement strand
AAATCAGATCATTTTATCGATCCAACGGTAATTTTTAAAATAAAAAGTCAGTCAAAATGAGTAAATTAGACCCCGCTCCAGTTTTTAAAAAGCTTATGTTCTATATTAAGAAGATTAAGCACTTTTCCGACAATGACATCAATTACATCATCCACTGTCTCAGGGAAAGTGTAGAACGACGGCACAGGAAGCAGTATTTCGCATCCTGCCTGCTTGGCTTTTAACAGGTTCTCAAGATGGATCAGGTTAAGGGGTGTTTCCCTTGGCACTAAGATGCATTTTCGGCCTTCTTTTAACGCAACATCAACAGCGCGATTAACCAGGGTTTCCGCGTAGCCGGATGCTATTCCGGCCAGGGTTTTCATTGAACAGGGGATTACTATCACAGCATTGAATCGGCCGGTTCCGCTTGCAACAGGAGTGAAGAAATCATTGTTTGCGAATTCCCTGAACCTGTCAATATTTTTACAATTTCGGATTGTTAATATTTCTGTCAGGGTTGACGGGGATTCATTATTTTTAAATACCTCATGATTTATTATCCTGGATGCGGAATCAGAAACAATTCCGCCAACATTATTACCAGCCTTTAGTAATTCTTCTATCAGCCGTATTCCCATTATTACACCGCTGGCTCCTGTAATACAGATAACATACATTTATTATGATTCCTATTTATTATATGTTATGGGAGGTTTTTTATTTTAAGGTGTCCCGTAATTATAAAAAATATCTATTAGTGTACCAATAAATAGAATAGGTGCAATAAAATTATTTATTTGCAGAAATTCCTGTTTTGCTGTTTCTGCATCTTTTACCTTTAACAGGGTTTCCTGCTTTATAATGATAATAGTAAAAGAAATCAGGGAAATCCAGAACGGCAATCCTCTTTTGTTAAATATTCCGGCAGCAATGAATGCCGATAATGAAATAATGTAAAAGAACACTGATAAAACCTGGGCCCTGTTGTTTCCTATGGCAGTTGGAATGGAGAATATTTTCTTTTCCTTATCAAAAGCAACTTCATAAATAGCTCTCGATATCTCAAGCCCGGCAGTCCAGAATAAGATTGCGACTGCAAGGATAATCGATATTAGTTCAAATCTGCCATTGGCAGCCAGGAATCCGCCGGCAGGGCAGAATGCTTCAAATATGCCAAGATAATAATAAGGCAGCGAACTGTATCTTTTAAGCATTGGAAAAAAGATCATGAGAAACACTGCCAGAATTGAAATAAAGTAGCATAATTCATTAATTAAAAGACATGAAGATATAAATACTGCGGATGATATAATACCGTATAGCCATAATGTAACTGTTTTAATCCCAGGTTCCGGGATCAGGCGTTCTCTGTATCTTGGGCTTTTATTTTTGTTCTGATTATCCATGATCTTATAAAATGACCGGTGCGCAACTTTTGCACTAATTACAGACAGAGTAACCAGAAACCAAATATCCGGATCGGTTCTACCGGCAAATAATAATCCAAGAAATGCCGCTGATAAACAGAGAATTAATTGATCGATTTTAAATAATGCTTTTATTGTTTTCATGTTAGTTTTATTGGCTCAACTTTTTTGAAGATTTGGTATGTAATTTTCCGGAGATCGGCAATTGTTACCAGCTTTTCAGTGATGTTAATATATCGGCATTAAAAGTCAAACAAACTGAGTTAATAATGGAATATTTGTTAAATCCTGGTAATATATGAGTTATTTTATTCGATAACCAAAATTTATTGTGCCATACCGGCAAGAGCGCCTGTACTCCAGGCAAATTGTAAATTATATCCTCCGCTGTCACCGTCAATGTCAAGTAGTTCTCCTGTGATGAACAGGTTTTTTATTATTTTCGACTCCATGGTTGCCGGGTTGATCTCATTTACTAATACGCCTCCTGAAGCTATTACTGCTTCTTTAAATGATCTCGGTTTTCCGGGAATTATTTCAAAGGATTTGAAGGTTCGAATAATTTTCGTTTTTTCATTAACTGTTAAAACTTTTACCGGTTTTTCAGGGTCAATACCGGATGCTTTGAATATCATATCAGGAATGCGTTTTTTTAATATTCCTGTTAAGCTGAAAGACAGGGATTTATTACCGTCAATCCACAACTGTTTTAATTTATTCTTTAAGGTTAGTTCATCAGTATCCGGGAAAAAATCAATCAGAATTACCGGATTATTATTAATAATATTTTGATTAACAATGCGCGATATGTTAAGTGCCACAGGACCTGATATTCCGTAATTTGTAAACAGTAGTTCTCCGGTTGACTCAATTGCTGTTTTTCCTTTTATAATAACAGACGCTTTACAGTTATGTTTTATACCCTGAAGAGCATGTATTGATCTCTGTGGAATGCTAAGCGGAACAATTGCGGGAAAAGGATCAAGGATGTTGTGTCCAAGGGATGCGGCAAGTTCATAACCTGCATAAGATGCCCCGAGCTGCGGATGCGCGCAGCTACCCAGGGATAATATCGCAGAATCGAAGACGTGCTCTTCTTTTCCCGCTGTGGTTATTTTAAACTTATTATTTATGGTTTTTATTTTTTCAACCATTCTGTTCAATCTGAGGTCTACACCTTTGAGTTTTAATTCATAGATCAGTAAATCTACAACGCTGGATGCCTGTCCTGATTCAGGGAAAAGCCTGCCGTCGTTTTCTTCAACGACAGGGAGACCGATCGATTCAAAGTATTTTATTGTGTCATTTAGCCCGAATTTTGAAAACACATTCATTATAAATTTAACATTGCTGCCATGATAATGCGAAATATCCAGGAATCTATTGGAGATATTACATCTGCCGTTCCCTGTGCTTAAAATTTTTCGTCCTATTTTATTCTGTTTTTCAAACAGGGTTACTGTATTGCCTTTTCTTTGGGCAAACAGGGCAGCTAATATTCCTGAAGCGCCGGCACCGATTACAGCTATTTTTTTCATATTATATTTCTCTTATTGAAACTATATTCTCATTATCATTTAGGCGAACGCATATTTCATTTTTATCTGCATTTAACAGTTTGCAAGAAAAAAAGTGATTATTTATTTTCAAAAACAGTGTCTAAATAATTATTGACAGAATTGATAAATACAAAATTTTAATAGAGAGTAATAATGTATAATACAAAAACAAAGGATATTTAAGTATGGATAATAGAAAACTTGCTTATAAGACCATTATGGATGATCATTTTCCGGATACAATGACTATTTCCTTTGGTGACCAGGTTCTGAAATACAGAAAGAGAGCATGGCGGATTACTGAGGACGGGACAACAGTTGAAAAAGGCCTGCGGTATGGAGAAAACCCGGGGCAGGAAGCAGCAATGTATGAGCTTATCAATGGCAACCTGACACTCGGCAAATGCAAGTTCATTGATCCTGGGAATGGCCTTGTCAGCAGTATAGACGAGAGCATGATGCTTCAGTTCGGAAAGCATCCGGGCAAGATAAACCTGACTGATATAGACAATTCGTTAAATATTCTTAAATATCTTATGGCTAAACCTGCTGCTGTTATAGTTAAACATAATAACCCCTGCGGGGTAGCTTATGGTTCAGTGATCTCGGAAGCATATAATAAAGCATTCAGGGCTGACAGGGTCGCAGCTTTTGGCGGTTGTGCTGCTCTTAACCGTACGGTAGACAGGGAGACAGCGGAATTGATTTCAGAACTATACCTTGAAGTAGTCGCTGCCCCTGGCTATGCAGGTGAAGCACTGGCAATCTTGAAGAAAAAAAAGAATTTAAGGATAGTTAAGATTGATAGAATAAATGATCTTAATAAATACAGGGATGCCCGGTTTGTGGATTTTAAATCTCTGATTGACGGTGGCATTATTGTTCAGCAGTCCCCTCTGAATATTGTTAATAGTAAAAATGATCTTAAACCGGCTGAGGCTGAATATAAAGGGAAAGTATATAAGACAGACAGACTGCCGACTGAAAGGGAGTATGATGATCTTCTATTCGGCTGGTTTGTTGAACAGGGAGTTACATCAAACTCGGTATTGTATGTTAAGGACGGGGTGACAGTGGGGATCGGAACAGGAGAACAGGACAGGGTCGGTGTGGCGGAAATAGCGGTTCATAAAGCATATACTAAGTATGCTGATCTTGTTTGTTCGGACAGGTTCGGGATCTCATATAAGGAACTTGAACTTGCTGTTGAAAAAGGAGAAAGAAAACAGTCTGATATAATTGATATAGATGAAGAAACAAAAGAAGCGAAGGGCGGCCTGATTGGTTCTTCAATGGTTTCTGATGCGTTCTTTCCTTTCAGGGACGGAGTTGATGTGGGTATCAGGCAGGGAGTTACGGCAATTGTACATCCGGGCGGCTCTGACAGGGATTGGGAATCAATTGAAGCCTGCAATGAAGCTGACCCGAAAGTTGCCATGGTTTACACCGGCCAGAGAGCATTTAAACATTGATATGTTAATATGACTGTGATATGAGTGTAATGACTGAATATATTTCAGTTTCAACAAATGGCAGAAGGGAAGTAATTGATATTACCCCTATGGTACAGGATATAGTCACCGGAACCGGTATCAAGTCAGGTATTGCCGTGGTTTTTGTGCCTGGTTCAACATGCGCAGTTACGACAATTGAATATGAACCGGGTTTAAAAAAGGATATCAGCGAATTTCTTGAAAGACTTCTGCCTTATGCTGTGGACTATCACCACCATAATACATGGCATGACGATAACGGGGCTGCCCATCTTCAGGCTGCTTTGATCGGCCCCTCAATTACAATACCTGTTATTAAAGGGAACCTTGCATTAGGCACATGGCAGCAGGTAGTTCTTATTGATTGTGATACACGGCCAAGGGAAAGACAAATTCTTGTACAGGTTGTAAGTTAAATAAGTTATTAAAAAAAATAACGAATATGTAAAAGGTTTATGTTTTTGTTTTATCCGAATATAGGACTATGGAATTAAGAGTTATTTTATAAGTCTTTTTATTGTATCAAGCAGTTTATTGGGCTGGAAAGGTTTTATTATCCAGCCGGATGCACCTAATTTCACACCCTTCTCTATCAAATCATCCTGGGATTCGCTTGTAAGCATAATTACAGGAGTAAATTTATCTGTCTTTCTGAATTCGGAAATAAATGTTATGCCATCCATAATTGGCATATTAATATCGGTAATGCACAATACAATCTCGTCGCCGGCGTTATTTATTTCTTTAATTTTATTCAGGGCTTCCTGACCGTTCTCTGTTTCTGCTATTAAATAACCAAGGCTCTTAATTACCAGTTTGATTGTTGAACGTATTGTTATTGAGTCGTCTATTATTACTATGT
>CAZVYR010000297.1:0-5350 GCA_964631555.1 uncultured Leptospirales bacterium | reverse complement strand
ATTATTATTAAGATATAATAATTAACAGTCCTGATTATTAATCTTCAGAATTATTAAAAATAATATAATTTTTTCCTTCAGATTAATAAATCGCATTATACATTTAATTATACTAAAATAATAAAGAGGTTATAATATGAGCATCAGAATTGGTATTAATGGCTTCGGAAGAATTGGCCGTAATGTATTAAAATCTATTCTTCAAAATCAGAACAAATTCGGTGACATCGAAACAGTTAGCGTTAACGACCTAACAGATGCAGCAACATTGGCGCACCTGTTTAAGTATGACTCTATTTTCGGTATTTTTAAAGGAGAAGTCTCCAGCAAAGAAAATTCTTTAATAATAAACGGCAAAGAAATAAAGGTTCATGCCGAACGTGATCCTAAAAATCTGCCCTGGAAGTCCGAAAAAGTGGATCTCGTTATTGAAAGCACAGGACTGTTTACAGACAAGGCAAAAGCAAGCGCGCATATCGAGGGAGGAGCAAAGAAAGTATTGATAACAGCCCCTGCGAAACAGGAAGATATTACAATAGTTCTCGGCGTTAATGACGATAAATACAAGCCCTCCGAGCACCATGTAATATCCAATGCCTCATGTACAACCAACTGTCTTGCTCCAGTCGTAAAAGTATTAAACGACAAATTCGGCGTGGAAAAAGGCCTGATGACAACAATCCATTCATATACCAACGATCAAAGAATACTTGATCTGCCTCACAGGGATTTAAGAAGAGCGAGAGCAGCCGCCCTTTCCATGATCCCCACAACCACAGGCGCGGCAAGGGCAGTTACACTGGTAATCCCGGAGTTGCAAGGCAAACTCGACGGCATGGCCATCAGGGTTCCTACACCCGACGTATCCGTAGTTGATTTTGTCGGTATCTTAAAGAAAAATACTACTAAAGAAGAGGTTATATCAGCTCTGAAAGCAGAAGCCAACGGCAAAATGAAAGGCATATTATTCGTATGCGAAGAACCTCTTGTTTCAATTGATTTTACAGGCAATGAATATTCATCCATAGTAGACGCCCTGGCATCCCAGGTTCTTGACGGCAATATGGTAAAGATCATAAGCTGGTATGATAATGAATGGGGATACTCAAACAGGATCGCTGATTTAATAAAATTCGTAATGAAATAGATCGACATTGATGCCGGTTATCAGACAGAAGCAATATCCCGGAACCTGAAATTAACATACTGTGAGCATATACAACCGGTTTCGGGATATACTCTGTATTTACCGAAAATCTATTATCTGGAGACAAAAAATGGGCAGAAGAGAGATTTTTGCAGGCAACTGGAAGATGTATAAAACATTAAATGAGGCACAGTACCTCGTAAACGGCATTATCAAAGGATTGGACAATATCGGAAAGAAAGAAGTGCTGGTTTTCCCTCCCGCGGTATATTTAAGGGATATTGTCGGCCTTTGCAAAGGATCAAAGATCGAAGTAGGAATACAGAATATGTATTTTGAGAAAGAAGGCGCATTCACAGGCGAAATATCCCCGGCAATGGCCAAAGATACAGGAGTAAGATATGCCCTTATAGGACATTCCGAAAGAAGACATGTATTTCACGAAACAGATGAGGACGTAAACAAAAAGATAATTGCAGCATTAGAGACCGGGCTTGAGCCGGTATTATGTGTGGGTGAATTACTCGAACAGAGAGAAGCAGGCAATCCTGAAAATATTGTGAAAGACCAGGTGATAAAAGCCCTGAAAGGCATTGATGCCGGGAAAACAGGCAGGATAATAATAGCCTATGAACCCGTATGGGCTATCGGAACAGGCAAAGTCGCGACACCCGAAATAGCGGAAACAATGCACAAATCCATAAGAGATACGGTCAGTAAAAATTATAATCAGCAGATTGCAGACAGCATGCCTATCCTTTACGGAGGGTCAGTTAAGCCGGATAATATCGCTGATCTGTATAAAATGGAAGATATAGACGGCGTTTTAGTTGGCGGAGCCAGTTTAAAAATAAAATCTTTTCTTGACATTATAAATCTAAGTAGTAATTAATTGCGCAGATTGTCACTTATCACTATTTGAGTATTGAACCCGGTACGATTTGATGATATAATAGAATTATAATTATTAAGGCCCGGACAATCAAATAATTAGCGGTTTTATGCGATTTTAAGACGGATAAATATTCAATCAAGTAAATATATAAGTAAATGTAAGGTGTAATTAAATGGGAGTATTAATATCAGTAGGTTCGGTTATATTTTTAATTCTGGCAATTCTGCTTGTTATACTGATCCTGCTACAATCCGATAAAAGTGCGGGAATGGGAATTCTCGGAGGCTCGAGCCAGTCGGCATTCGGTTCTTCAACAGCAGACGTTATAACCAAGATAACAGGCGTTATGGTTGCCATATTCATGCTCGGGTCACTGGGCTTATCCGTTCTTGAATCTTATCGCACGAATCAAATAGAGAAGGAATTTATTTCTTCAGATTCGGATATTTCAGAACTATCTACTGAAAAGGAAAAACCGGCTAATAAAGAAAACAGCAGCAATAAGCAGGATAAAAGCGGAGAAAAGTGATACGGCATTAATTTAAATGATATTTGACGTAACATAATAACAAAATATAATTAGATACTCTTCTGAGTAGCTATATATTTAAAATAATACATTTTTACAGCGTTTGTTAGTTACTTTAGGATATGTCCCCGCCTGCATGGCGGGACCGCCCTGCAGGCGGGGTGGGTTGCTAAAACACTGTAATCAGGAGAATCATTTTAAGACTTATTATTATACATGTCATCTCAAAAGGAGATGTTCTGTTTTTTGTTTTTTCCGGGAAACGAATTTTAAGCAGCCGGTTTAATTGCTCTTTATTGAGCAGAATTACCTGTTTTAAGAATAAATTATAATTTAAAACATTATTCAGGAGGACATTTTTATGGCAAGAGAAGCCTATGTCGATGAGAATGAATGCACTGGTTGTGAACTATGTGTTGATACACTTCCGGAAGTCTTTGAAATGACAGATGATGATATTAGCCACGTGCATAATTCGAGTGGCGCACCTGAAGATAAAATTCAGGAAGTCATGGATGACTGCCCTGCGGAATGCATTCACTGGAAAGAGTAAGCCCGGGATCACATCTATCTTTTGCAGATCAATCCTGTTCTGATGAATTATAACCATAACGCATTCTTTGGCTTAAAGCAGGTATTTAACATTACTGTTAATTAAACATTACTGTTAACTTTATAAGCTGATATCATATTTTAATTCCCTTAATATTTTATTGTATGGGATTATACCATTCCCGGATGTTTATTATGATGTCATCAATAGAATTTTATAACTTATCCGGTTACCTCTAAATTATTAGATTACCCCGTAATTTATTTAAGTGCAAAAGATATTTTGGTTTATTTTTCTATAGAAATCAGGATCATATACCAGCCCGGTTATTGTATATTCCAATAATAGAGTTGTTGCATCTCTCCAAAAACGTGGGGGTTTCTCCCTGCCTGCGGCGAGGAAAATTATTTTTGCTGCAAGTCTGATAATTTTCACTCTTTTAATACGGGAATTTGTTGACAGTTGCCTGGATTATTCTTAGGTTTAAATATTTACCGAATTCATTTAAAGACAATATAACAGACTGCGGGATGCTGCTTAGCAGACACAGTTGCCAATAAGAACATATGCAGGAATTACCTGAATTATGAATAAAATTTTATCAATATTTTGTATAATTTTTACTTTTGTTTTAATCAGCACTTTATTTCCGGATGATCTGCCCGCGCAGGAAGCGCCTGTCCAGATACCTGTGGTTCCTGACAGTCTGCCCCGGGAAAATACTGAGGCAAGCGAAAAGTCCAATCAGTTTGATAATTCAAAGAAAATAAACCTGGATATGCAGGTACTTTATGGTATTCAGTATAATCAGTTATTCTCAGCATTTAATCTTTCGCAGCAAAGCGATACCTCAGTTTATCTGTTAAGCACAAATTTTAACAGGTCAGGTGATTTTGGATATGATAGAGAATCATACGTTAACTCAGGTTTTTATGAGAACAAGATCGGTTTAACAGTAAACTGGAACTGGACCGATGTTAAATTGATCATAGATGGTGAAGCTGATAATGATTCCAGGGGAATGTTCGATAATGAAGTTTACAGTAAAGAAGAGAAAGGTAAAAACAAGATCGCTGTAAAGACAATCTATAAATTCAGTCCTTCAACTGAAATAAATTGTTCTATCGGAGGCGCCTGGTATAAACACAGCCTGGTTGCTCTTGATCCTGATGAACATCTTAAAAGCAGATTGCTGCAAGGTAACTTTAAAGTGGGGCTGGAGTCAGTTTGGTCGTCTTCGAACAGGTTAAGATTTTATGCGGGTATATTGTATTATGATTATACTCCGCAGGAAGTGGAAAACGATAAGCATATAAAATCGGAAATATTCAATGACTTCTCAGTTACGAGAAATCTCGGTTTCAGTATAGGTGTGGGTTATATCAGGAATAAAGATTATAAAGATATGGATCTTCCTGTACCTGTAACCCTCATACCTGTAACAGTGAGCCTGTCGATTAAAGGTTTTAAGAATTTTTCCTCTTCATTCTCATATAAATATGATTTAGTTCCGTTTCAGCCTGAAGAGTTTTATCTTGAAAAGTATATTAATCCGAATTACGCTCTTCCTCCCGGGAAAATCCACAACGGAGAAGCAAGTGCGGATTTAAAAATTAACAGTGTAATGAAAATCAGGGGCAGTTTTGAAGTTGAAAAAGACGATAATTTCTATAATTATTATACTATTTACGGCAATGTTCTGAGTGCCAATACTGTAGAAGTTTTATCGTACAGGCCTGGGCTTGAACTTAATATTGCTCTTTTCGAAAATATAATAGAGTTGGCACTTGGATTCGATTATTATTATTTTGACGCGGTTGAGAATATAACATACCAGCCTGATTACACTTCTACGAGTTCCTTAAAATATAACGGTAAAAAATGGAAGTTTGAATGGAGTAACCTGGTCAGGGGTAAAGTATATACTGATCCTAATAATGATTACAAAATACAAGAGGCGGTTATAGGATCTCTGGGTGTGCAAAGAATAGTTCTTGAGGGATCTTATTTTTATGGAAAGATTGAAAATTTATACAATACCAGGTATACATTAAGAAAAGACTATCCTGAACCTGGCATTTCTTTTCTCGCCGGATTGAGGATATTGATTTAATCAGCATGATTATTTAGGTAGTTTTAATCCGCCCTGTATATGATTTAGTAAAAAAGGAAGTTATCAATGGAAAGCCATGTAATCATTTCGTTATTTGATTCTATCCCTATTTG
>CAZVYR010000296.1:0-5357 GCA_964631555.1 uncultured Leptospirales bacterium | reverse complement strand
ACTTAAAAGGACTGCAGATAATTTGCCGCCAAGTTTCATACTCATCTCCATTTCACTTAGTTATATGCCTATTCATATCCCATTTAAAGCTTTTACCAATTTTAAAAAAAAGTCAAAATGATTTTGCCTTAAATTAAATAATATATATATTATATTATCCTGATATTATAATACAAAAGGAGGTTAGCTATGTCTGAAAAAATAATTATTTATCTGTTCCCTGTATTTTTAATACTAATTTCTCACCAGGGCCTTTTCGCAAAAAACAAAACTGAAATTGCGACGTTCGCAGGCGGCTGCTTCTGGTGTATGGAAACACCATTTGAAAGCCTGGATGGGGTGGAGGAAGTAATTTCAGGTTACACCGGCGGTAATGTTAAGAATCCAACTTACGAGCAAGTTTCCTCCGGGACTACAGGACATGCCGAAGCTGTTCAGATCAGATATGATCCATCCAAAATAAGCTATGAAGAATTACTTGATGTATTCTGGAAACAGGTAAATCCGACAGATTCAGGCGGACAATTCGTTGACAGAGGGAGCCAGTACAGAAGTGCGATCTTTTATCATAATGATGAACAAAAAAGACTCGCGGAAAAATATAGGGATAAACTTGAGAAATCCGGTATTTTTAACAATCCTGTTATTACCGAAATTACCAAAGCAGGCAAATTTTATAAAGCAGAGGAATATCACCAGGATTATCATAATAAAAATCCGTTTAGATATCAATTTTATCGTTCCGGCTCAGGCAGGGATACTTATTTAAACAACATATGGAATGGTAAACCAAAAACCTGGAAAACGGAGACAAATAATATAAATAAAAAATATAAAAAAGCCACTATCGCAGAGCTCAAAAACAAATTAACTCCGCTACAATTTAAAGTCACCCAAGAAGAAGGTACAGAAAAGCCGTTTGAGAATGAATACTGTTATAATAAAAAACCGGGCATATATGTCGACATAATATCAGGAGAGCCGCTTTTCTCTTCAATAGACAAGTATGAATCAGGTACCGGCTGGCCAAGCTTCACCAGACCAATTGACAAAGAATATATTGTTGAAAAGGACGATACCAGTTTCTTTATGAGGAGAACCGAAGTGAGAAGCAAATACGCCGATTCGCATCTGGGTCATATTTTTACGGACGGACCAGATCCAACCGGCTTGCGCTATTGTATTAATTCCGCTTCCCTGCGTTTTATTCCAGTCGAAGACCTTGAAAAAGAAGGATACGGAGATTATAAAAAATTATTTAAAAAATAAATATTATTAGCAAGCCATCATGTCCGCAAGTTGGGGCTAAATTCTGTTCACATGTAAAAAACGATTGAAATTAAACAATTTTTTGATAATTTGAATAAACTTATAAAAAAAATATTCATATCAAATATTATAAAAGGTCCTGAGAAATGCCTTCTTTTAAAGTAATTTCTAATTTTACACCTTCCCATGACCAGGAAAAAGCGATTGAAAGCCTTGTAAAAGGCATAGAAACCGGAATGAAGTTCCAGACCTTACTGGGTGTAACCGGTTCAGGTAAAACCTATACAATGGCGAAGGTAATTGAAAAAGTTCAAAAACCCACCCTCGTTCTCACACATAATAAAACTTTAGCTGCCCAGCTTTACCGGGAGTTCAGCGAATTTTTCCCTAATAATGCAGTGGAATACTTTGTTTCGTATTACGATTATTATCAACCGGAAGCTTATGTAGCTTCCCAGGATCTGTATATTGAAAAGGATGCATCAATAAACGATGAAATTGACAGGTTGAGACTAAAGGCTACTTCCTCCATTCTTGACAGAAAAGATGTCGTAATTGTATCTTCTGTTTCATGCATATACGGCCTCGGTACCCCGGAAGAATTCGAAGCAATGCAAGTCGCAATTAAGAAAGGAGATGTAATGGACAGGGACAACCTGCTCAGGAGACTCGTTGATATATATTACGAAAGAAACGATTTTGCATTTGTGCGCGGGACGTTCCGCGTTAAAGGAGATATTGTGGAAATATTTCCTGCATATCTTCAGGATGCACTCAGAATTGAATTTTTTGGTGATGAAATAGAAAATATTTCCCGCATAGATCCTGTTACAGGTAAAGTTAAGCAAAGCCTTGATAATGCATTTGTTTATCCTGCCAAACATTTTGTATCTTCCCATGAAAGAATGAAAATAATTATCAATGATATTGAACAGGAATTACAGGATAGACTTAAAGAGTTCAACAAGCAGGGAAAGCTTCTTGAAGCACAGAGGCTTGAAACAAGAGTACGATATGATATTGAAATGCTTCTAGAAATGGGATATTGCAGCGGCATAGAAAATTATTCAAGAATTATTGCTGGCAGGAAACCAGGCGAAAGGCCAGCTTGCCTGTTCGATTATTTTAAAGACCCGTTCCTTACTCTTATTGACGAATCCCATGTTATGATCCCCCAGGTAAGGGGAATGTATCACGGTGACAGATCGAGGAAACAAAACCTTGTCGATTACGGATTTCGCCTTCCTTCTGCTCTTGACAATCGTCCGCTTTATTTTGAAGAATTCGAAGAAATATTGCATAATGCGATTTTTGTATCTGCCACTCCACAGGAATATGAACTTAATGTCAGTTCACAAATTGTTGAGCAAATCATTAGGCCAACCGGCCTTTTAGATCCAGCGATTGAAGTAAGACCTGCTCAAAATCAGGTAGATGATTTAATAGGGGAAATAAGGAAACGCGCTGAAAACAATGAAAGAATTCTGGTAACAACCCTCACCAAGAAAATGGCTGAAGACCTGAGCGCTTATTTCGAAGAGATAGGTATTAAGGCTAAATATCTTCATTCTGAAATAGAAACAATAGAAAGAGTGGAACTGATACGTGATCTAAGAAAAGGGGAATTTGATTGCCTTATCGGAATTAATCTTTTACGGGAAGGTCTTGACATTCCTGAAGTTTCTCTTGTTGCTATTATGGACGCTGACAAAGAAGGTTTTTTAAGAGCCGAGCGTTCCCTTATTCAAACAGCCGGCAGGGCTGCCCGCAATATTAACGGAATGGTAATAATGTATGGTGATAAAATCACAAAATCTATGGAAACAGCAATACATGAAACCGAAAGAAGAAGAAAGATACAAAATCAATACAATATAGATCATAATATTAAACCAACGTCAATTTCAAAGGAAATATTTGACATTATTGAAAGGGAATATAAAACTGAGGATGAATATTTAGTTTATGTTGAAGAATATAAAAAAGACTATAGTTCAAAGGACCCGGAAAAACTGAAAAAGCTCAGAGAAATCTTAAAGGAAAACATGCTTAAAGCTGCAGAAGCTCTGGATTTTGAAAAAGCTGCTATTTTAAGGGATCAAATGATAGAAACTGATAATAAAATCAGGCTTTTTGAAAGGACAAAAAAATAATGAAAAACTTTCTTAAAGAGAATGATATCAGACCGGTAATCATTCTTGCATTAAAAGAGGATATTGGAGACGGGGATATTACAACAAATGCTATCTTTAATGGAAATGGCAACAGCCAGGCAGTTATCATATCAAATGATGAAGGAACATTCTGCGGGGCAGAAATTGTAAAAACAATATTCAACGAAATCGATCCAATAGTAAAAGTATCGGTTTTGAAAAAGGACGGGAAAAAAGTAAAACCTGGTGACAAGATTATAAAAATAACCGGCCATACAAAAAGCCTCCTGACCGGTGAACGCACTTGCATGAATTTCATTCAGAGAATGAGTGGTATAGCAACCAAAACAAACAGAATATGCGATAAATTAAAAGGAACCGGTATCACACTTCTGGACACTAGGAAAACAGCTCCTGGGTTGCGCCTACTGGATAAATACGCGGTTAAATGCGGCGGAGGGAGAAACCACAGAATAGGCTTATATGACATGATCCTTATAAAGGACAATCACATAAAAGCTGCAGGTAGTATAAAAGAAGCAATAAAACGAGTAAAAAGTGTTTACGGCCAAAAGTACGAAATTGAAGTAGAGGCCTCCACACTGGACCAGGTAAAAGAAACTTTAAAATGCCGTCCTGATTTTATTATGCTAGACAATATGGATAAGTTTACCATGCAAAAAGCCATTGAAATGATAAACAGTAAAATAAAGATAGAAATATCGGGCAATCTTGATGAAGACAGACTGGAAGAAATATCGGATTTAAAAGTAGATTTTATTTCCATGGGCGCGCTTACACATTCGGTTAAAGCATTCGATCTCTCAATGAAAATAATATAGTATTTTTAAAATGTACTCTGTATTCCGGTTACCCCTGTTCTGATAAATTAAAAAAACTTAACTATATGTATTATAACACCCGAGAACCATATCCTTTACAAATTAGGTTTTGTAAAAATGATAACAAAGAAACAAAATGGGGAAATACTATTATCCCGTATATCCGTTATTATTTAAACGGAAGCCTTGTCCGTGAATCCAATGAAGTCTCCAAATTACAATTTTTAAAAAACCTCAAATTAGCATAAGTAAGGTTGTATAAATGATACACTATTGAAAAATATCCACAGCCAAATTAAAAATATTCTTAATAACTTCCTAATTGCGCGCAAATATATCCCCATGAAATAGTGATTTAATCTTCCGGCTTATTCAATTCTTAATTATTAGAACAATCCAACTGAAAATCCTGGATTATTTTTACTTCTTATTAATAAAAAATAGAAAATAATAAATATATGTCCAAACATTTTATGTTCCTAGCACAAAAATTGCTCTATAAATAGAAAGCATTAAAAACTTCTCGAAGAATCTTCATATGATACGTTATTAAATCAATGATTACGAGGTCTTATGAAGGCTTTTGCATTTATTATATTTATAAGTTTACTGTTTATTTTTCAATCATGTTTTGGAACTTTAATATTATCCGGTTATGTATTTGACTATGACACCGGTAACCCGGTCAGCGGAGCAGCCGTGGAATTTTTTAGCAATTGTATGGATAAATGTGATGAAAACAATAAAAGCTCTTCGTATATTACGAATAAGAACGGATTCTATAAACTTGAAATAAATGAGAAGGATCTTACTGGGGATATGAATTTTTTTAAAATAATTAAGCAGGGTTACATCACTTTTAATGATAGTGTAAAAAATCCAAATGAATATGAGTTGATCATATATTTAAAAAAAATTAACTAAATTATCTTGTTACAAATAGATATGCAGCTATTTCTCTCTACTGCATAATACTTCCTATATTCTGACTTACTGAAGGCTTTATGATATCAATTTATGGGATTGATGTCATAAACATTGTCCGACAGAGTGCTTAATATATCAATCTCCTCGCCTGATAATTTAAGATCTA
>CAZVYR010000295.1:0-5376 GCA_964631555.1 uncultured Leptospirales bacterium | reverse complement strand
AGAAAGCCCGCTAAGACAAAGAAAAAAACAAAATAATTAGCCTTGCTCAAATAATAAATATATCTTTAATAGAAGAATCGATAAAATTTTATTATTAGTAACTCAGCTTAAATGAAACCAGAAAGATTTATATTAATCCTTATTTACGCTCTCCTGATTACATGCTCCTCTGACGACAGGCATAATAATAATATATATCACAGCCCGGAATCACTGGAAAAATACTTATTCCAGATACAAAGTAAATTTCCCGGAATAACCTACCTGGAGCCTGCCGGAAATTCGGTCGAAGGAAGAAATATATGGGCCTTGTCAATTTCAGATAATCCTCGTGTAGCTGAACCTGAACCCAAAGTCAGACTAACCGGGGCTATCCATGGTAATGAAAACGCCACAACGGAAGTCCTTGTGCGCTTTATTGATTATATTCTGAATGAATATACCAACGGGAATCAGAATATCAGGCAGCTTATAAACAACACGTATATAGTAATCATCCCCATGATGAATCCTGATGGGGTAGCACTTGATTCCAGGTACAATGCCAATTATGTTGATCTTAACAGAAATTTCGACATAGAATGGACACCTGATATTTTTCACGGCAGTTCAGCCTTCTCAGAGGAAGAATCACGATCAATCAGAGATTACTCGGATTATATTGTATTTCACAGTTCACTTACATTTCATACAGGAGCAGTGATTGTAAATATGCCCTTTGATTATGCAAGCGAACACAACGGAGGAGATATCCCAAAAGAACAGGCTCTCGTGGATTTTCTGGCTCAGGAATATACGACATCCGGAAGATTTCTCGAAACACCTGGACTGCTTTCAGGGTCTCTTGTAGCCGACGGCACTATAAACGGAGGAGACTGGTATATCATAAACGGCTCGCTTCAGGACTGGTGTTATATAAGCACAGGCTGTATTGACCTCACTGTTGAAATTTCCAATAACAGACCTTCAACGAATGAAGAAATCGATGAACTTTTCGAGCTTAACAGGGATTCTATAATAGCCTTCATTAAAGCCTCTGGTACAGGCGTTTACGGCAAAGTAACAGACAGCACAGGCAACCCCTTAAAGGCCAAAATCACCATGGACGGGATTAATACTGATACAGACATTATAACATACTCCGACGATTTCGGATATTATCACAGACTTCTTCTCCCCGGAGATTATACAATAATATATAATTTGAACGGGTACACAGAACATACAGAAACCATTACTATAACAGATACTTCATCCGCCCTCAGACGTGATATTACATTAACAAACTAACAAAATAAATTGTTACATATAACACGATGTCTTCTAATAAAAAAATATCTCGTATAGCCTTTTTAATCCCGTCCCCTCCGTTTCAAACCCGTATATAAAAGCTTATCGTATTTATTCCGGATTTCAAATAAATCCTTGACTCTGTAATATATTCAGGCAATAATTTTTATTGCCTCATGCAGCCTGGCGCATATTTATTCAGCGCCTTTCTATTAAAAAATTCGTAATAATATGAATTTTCCAATCCAGAAACCAGCCATAGAAAAAATGGTGCTTAATTTACCATCCCGAATTATTACCAGCATTTTATTGCCTGACCTGGAAACTTATTTAACTAAAAATTTCAATTTTTCAGACTATGCAGTTTCTCCATTAACAGAACATGATGATAAATACTTTGATTATGAATATTTATATGGATTAAAACTACAGATACTAAGAAAAACAATCTATATACATTTATACTCCGAAGGCCCTGCAGAAGAAACCAAAGAAAAAATAATCAGATTTATGAGTGAGAAATTATATTATATAAAAATTATCCTGAATTTTATTTTCCGACATAATCTCAAGGTTGACTTGATAAAAAAAACATCATCTAAATTCACCCTCAAAGGGCTAAACAGGATCGACCTCTCTTTTACCGGTGCAAATACGAATTTCTACTTTACTTTGCTTCTCCCTCAGGATTTCCTCAATCTTTTTCCAGACAAGAATGAAAACACTAACAGGGAATCAACAGAAAATAAAATTATTACTTTCTTCACAAACCCAATAAATCTTTTACCTGATTTAAGTATTATCTTAAACTCATTAAACGAGACAGAGATACAAAGATTATTTTATCATCTTCAGAACAAAAACCTGCTTAGTCCATACCAGATATCCATAGTACTTCTTTCATTCCCTCAATATAACGACTTGATAAGAAACAATTTATCTAAAAACATTGCAAAAGATGTAAATACGATAATAAGAAAAACAAATTTCAATAAGCGTGATCTTATAGGAGGAATTTATTCAATTGAGGAAGCGGTTTACCAATTGATGAAAAGAAATGAAGATTTTTATTATTCCAAATTTATCTCCCAGATTATGGGAAAAATAAAAATGATTCAAAATGCCCGAACATTAACTTCTAAAAATTTTTATAATTGGATTAAAGAAATAAAAAAAACCGGCCAATTATATCAGACAATTTCAATTACAAAAGAAGAAGAAATTACAAATGCCATATCCGGGGAAAGTGATTTATATTTTAACATTTTCTCAAGTGCTATCTCTAAAAAAAAACTGAAAGATATTTTCTCTAAAACAAATACAGAAGATGTATCAGTTTTTAAGAGAATGGAAGCCCAGGTAAAATTCATATCAAACTTTAAAAAACTTAAAATAAAAAAACTTAACCTGGGACATGAAAACTTTCCTGCATTACTAACAAAAATAGAAAAAGAGGAAATAAGTTACCTTCTACTTGGAGTCGGATGGTACGTTTTATCAACAGCATTCAAAGGGATGAATAAAAACAAAATAATATCTAAGATTGATAAAATACCATTAGGAGCAAAATATCTCATTGTTGATGTTTTACAGGGAATCATAAATCCGAATATTATCCACGATGAAATACAAATAAACAAAGCCAGGAAAACATGTGTTGATGAATTAAGCTCTCTTTATGAGGACGGATTAATCAATCTTCTGTAACGGGATTTTCTTTTCTATCCTGCAAGTACTCACTAATCTTATCAATACCCTCTTTGAGTTCATCGTATTTTGAAATGTTGATTGCAACTCCTTTCTGGGTGGGTTTATAAGTCATATCACCATTTTCATCAAATGCCTGATACCATATCCTTAAATTTATTAATTCCTTGCCTTTAAATTCAGATATTTCAATTCTTATAATTTCCTTGCTATTTCTTTCTATATCCTTGATAACAACACTCACTGAATACCTCCCGGTGATTTATATAAAAATAATATACTAAAGTTTTACTATTGCGAGGTAAAAATAACGTCATTTTAAGGCATTTTGTATAAAAAATATACCCTAAATATCTTTAATTAAATAATCCTATTAACTTTAAAAAAAGTATTAGTATAGAACCAAATGATATCTACATTTATAAAGAATATATCAACAATATATATATACTTATTAACATATTGTCTATATGTTATTAAGAAAATTTAATTTTTTTTAAGAATTAAATGAATGAATAATTAATTAGTTGAAAAAAACTCTATTTCTGTTATAGATAGGAGACATTAAATCGCAGATTTAAAAGTAAATGCAATAATATTCTTCTTAATACTCTCAAATAACAAGCTTAAACAAAACACGATCTTGTGCTTATTATAATAGTTATAAACATAGTTATTAACAATTGTTGATAATTGATAGGATGTTGCTATGATGAACGAAATATGGGGGAAAGTCCTGGACAACATGAGGACCGATATCAATAAACAGTCCTTTGATATGTGGTTTAAAGATACAAAACTACTATCAATTAATGAAAATGTCTTATATGTTAAAGTTCCTGATGATGTGGCCCGGCGTCATATATCGGATAACTATTCTCCTTATATCGAAGCTATGATTTGCGACTTAACTAACCAAAATTTAACTTGTGAGTTTGTATTAGGGGGAGATAATTCAAATACGGATAATGAGAATATTGAAAGCACCCCGCAAAATGATGACAGCGAGTATATAATATCCGATACAGAGGAGTTAGGTTCTCCTTTATATCCTCAATACACGTTTGAAAATTTCGTTGTTGGCCCAAATAATCAGTTGGCTCATGCAGCTGCAGTTGCTGTTTCAAAAAGTCCGGCATCTCAATATAATCCGTTATTTTTATACGGTGGTACAGGCTTAGGTAAAACACATTTAATGCAGGCTATAGGACATTATGTTGCAAAAGAAAAACCATATTTAAATGTACTTTATGTATCAAGCGAACACTTTATAAATGAATTTATTCAGTCACTACGTACCAATACAATCAACAGTTTTAAAATTAAATACAGGAATGTAGATATACTTCTAATAGATGATATTCAATTTATCGAAAAAAAAGAACAAACCCAGGAAGAATTTTTTCATACTTTTAATGAATTATATAATAATAAAAAACAGATTATTATAACAAGCGACAGGCCGCCCAAAGAGTTATCAACGCTTGAAGAAAGACTCAGAACCAGATTCGAATGGGGACTGATAACCGATATTCAGCCTCCAAACCTCGAAACACGCGAAGCAATTCTAAGAAATAAAGCTGAACTGGAAGGGATAGAAATACCTGATGATGTACTGAATTATATAGCACGGAGAATAAAATCAAGTATCCGGGCTCTCGAAGCTGCCCTAAAACGCCTGAATATCGTTTCAACCATAAATAAAGCACCAATTACCATTCAGGATGCAAAACTGCATCTCAGGACCCTTTTTGACGAGGAAATGGAGACGAAAATATCAGTATCCGATATCATGAATAAAGTCGTAGAAAAATTTAATGTTAGTGTTGAAGATATTAAATCCAAAAGCAGGCATAGCAGATTTATAAAACCAAGATTTATTGCAATGTATCTTGCAAGAAAACTAACTAATCTGACTACAACCGACATCGGCAAGGAATTCGGAGACAGAGATCATTCGACAGTATTAAATGCAATGAATAATATCGAAAAGATGATGGAAGAAGAGGAAGACATGAAAGAATTTATCGAAGATATGATACATGAAATTAAACTTTAAAATTTACATCATCAAATAATAAATAAATTTTATTTACAGTAATAATAACCTGAAGACATATTTTAAAAACCGCGTCTTCTATATCCTTTTTAACTGAAACCTTTTTTATACTTCTGCAACAGTCCAATCTGCAAACGAATAAATCTTCTTTAAATTCAGCTAACATAATTTGTCTGCGAATTACCTAAAATTAGACTTGATAAATTTTATTTAAATATTTATAAGTGCTGTCAGGAATCAATATTTTTCAATAAAATCCATATAGATTGCCTCACATTTCCAAATACCAGGGCAGACAGGCTGCATGTTGTAGATTATCT
>CAZVYR010000294.1:0-5396 GCA_964631555.1 uncultured Leptospirales bacterium | reverse complement strand
TTCTTTCCTGCAAGAATTTCCTGTTGTATTGTGCCTGTATATTCGGGATATATATCGATCTCCCCTGTAAGTAAAGCATTCCATAATACACGCGTGCCTCCCAGTTCCTTTTTATGTTCGGACTTCAGCCCGCTTTGCTCAGCCATGATCTTCGCAATTTCACCGAGAATAACGGACTCTGTAAAGGTCTTAGAGCCGACTCTGATATCCTGGGCCGCGGCTGCTGAGCTGAATAATGCGAGGAAAAGAAAAATATACTTCATTGGTTCTCTCCCGGGATATGGCTTCGCTGTGCTTTAATAAACTGCGTAACAAACGGGTCAGCAGGATGAAAGACAAGATCGTCAATTGAACCGGACTGTATAATATTCCCGTCATTGATCAGGACTATCAGGTCGCCCAGGTAAGCGGCTTCATTAAGGTCGTGAGTAACCATGATAACCGTTTTATGCAGTTCCCGGAATATTTCCAGGAGGCTGTCATGCAGGCCGGAACGTATTACAGGATCAAGAGCCCCGAGTGGTTCATCAAGAAGAAGCAGGTCCGGATCCAGCATGAGCGCGCGCATCAGGCTTACTCTCTGCCTCTGCCCGCCTGAGAGCTGCCCGGGATACTGGCCGAGGGCTTCTTCAGGGAAATGGGTTAAGGCGCAAAGTTCCCCGACCCGCTGCCCTACGGTATCGTCATCCCACTTCAGGCGCCTGGCCATCAGTGTAATATTCTTCTCTGCGGTAAGATTGGGGAAGAGTCCCCCTTCCTGTATAACATATCCCATCTTAAGGCGCATTTGCCGCAGATTTTCCGCACTTAACTGCGTATCTTTAATTACAACTTCCCCATTATCCGGCTCCAGTAAGCCGTTTAACAAGCGCAATATAGTAGACTTGCCGCAGCCGCTGGGGCCTATAAGAATGCAGGTCTTTTGACCAGGTATTGAGAGATTAAAATCGCGAAGTACCTGGTTGTTTTCAAAGGATATACTTATGTTGCGCAGTTCAATCATATTGTATTTCTCTTTATTACTCAACTATGTATTTGCAGGCATAACCTGCAGGAGCTTATATGAGATAATCAGGTCAGGATCAGGTTATTACGAGTCTGCTTATAAAATATTATTTCCGGTCAGCTCATCAGTATAATTTCTGCCGATACTGGCTCCAGGTCTTTTTATTCGGGAATAATATGCTAATTTCATTTGGCAAGTGTTATTTTTTATTTTATCACGAGGCAGAAAGAATTCCGGAACGGAGGTGAAAGAAATAGTGTTCCAGGTTCCAGGTTGTGGAAAGATAAATTTGGAATTATTGACGTTGTCTTTTGGAAATAAGTACAGTGCAGGGACGGAGTGGAAGCGACTTTGGAACGGAGCGGAAGCGACTTTGGAACGGAGCGGAAGCGACTTTGGAACGGAGCGGAAGCGTAATAATAACGGAAATGCCCTCTCGCGCGCAGGCGCGCGAGAGGGCATTTCCGTGTTAACAAAGGGCGTCCCTGCCTTTTTAATTACGTGCTTTTAAACACTGACAAATAATTATAGCTGCCTATATCCATTGTTCTTTCAAGGCTGAAAGAGTATTCACGGACAATGGCTTCCACTTCTTCAGGCGATATCCGGATCCTTTTCGGGGGACCGGGAGGCCCTTCGATTTTTTTGAACTCGACAATAAAGAGCTCAGCATTATCCTTCAGAACTCTTTTTACTTCTTTCAGGGTGCCTTTATCTGTACCGTCCTCAATAAGATCGTGAAGGACCACTACCATGAGGCATTTATCAACTGAATGGTTTTTCAGGGGGATTCGCTTGCTTACATCGGCAACCTCGGCATGTATATCTGCATCTTTGATCCTGATCTGCTCTTTCAGGGATTTGATACCGTCTTCCCAGAGATCAATGGCGTAAATGATGCCGGGTTTCTCGATATATTCAGATGCTTTTAGAGCATAAGCCCCGTTGCCGCATGCGAGATCGAGAAATACTGTATCATGCTTAAGATTCAACTCTGTGAAGAGTTTATCCGTATCTATAAGGCCGAAACTGGCTCCTCCTGCCCCGGCTGGTTTTTCACTCATATCATGTTCCTTTTTGTTTTAGCATTAGGTTATTTCGTTAAATATTTATATATTAGAATACAGGGTTAAGCAAGGATTTTTCGTGACTATTACTGTTGGAAAAATTTAATGATTTATCATTTTATAGAGAAAAATATTTTTATTTCTATTGACGTGATAAGTCTGTTTTCACATGCTTTATATTCAGAACTCCGGTAAATGGTTACGCAGAAAAATAACTTAAATATATATTAATTAACAAGGAGATTTTACAAATATGGATTCACTGGAAAAGATTCAAAAATTAGGCGAGGAACTTGAAACACTGCTTGCACTCAGAACTTCTCCGATTGCTATTAAGATGATAGAAAAAGAAGAGGATATTCCAAAGGGCGCGATCAGACCTAAAAAGGATTGGGGGCAGCATCTTGCTCTGTGCCAGGCTTTCGCTTTAACCCGCCGCCATAAAATGGTAGTGGCCATGCTTAAAGAAGATCACTGGTGCTGGGCTCCGCTCATGGGTTTCGGCCTTGTGGACATTCCTGATTTTTTCAAAGAAGGCAAAGCCTTTCATCCTTTTATGGTGGAAGACCTTGATTCCGCCAAGAAAATTGCAAAAGATTTCCCGTTTTTTGAAAAAGGAAAATATATCGGATCTGTGTCGGCGCCGCTTAAAAGCACTCCTTATGAGCCTGATATGACGCTAATTTACTGCAACAACCTTCAGATCAGAACCATTCTGCTGGCTCTGAAACTGAAAGAAGGCAGACTGATACCTTCAAGTTTTGACCCGATTGATTCATGTGTTTATTCTATTGTACCTGTAATATTAAACGGGGAATACAGGATAACTTTCCCGGATCCGGGCGAATACCAGAGGGCTCTTGCCGACGATGATGAGGTTATTTTTTCAGTGCCTAAAGGCAAAATCGAACTTCTGGTTGACGGGCTTAAACATTTCGAAGGCATGAACCATGGTTACAGGCAGTTCTTCAGGGAAATGCGTCCGGATTTTCCGCAGCCGCCTTTTTATAAAGATCTGTTCAGGGAATGGGGCCTTGATGTTCCTGAAGACTAAATTAATATTTTAAATATCTTTATTTTTTCTTTATCTTGCCGGGTGCATATAATTATTTCTTCTGTTTTTAGCGCACGATGATACTCATGCGCCCGGCAAACTGGATTTTTTCTCTCCTGTTTTTCCTGCTATAATACGAGATGGCATTCTGATGTTCGGCTTCAAGACATTTTATTGATCTGTTTTTCTATCAGTTTTTCTTTTATTGCCGAAATTTTGGGACTAAGGAAAGTAATTATCCCATGTATGATAAGACCTATGCCCCATCCCATTAGCGGCCATTTGAACCAGAGCTTTTCAGGTACTGTATTCAAATTTATGATTAACAGCAAAGTGTTGATACAGACATATACTGCCAGGTGAATAAAGAAACTCAGTCTGAGTTCAACAATCATTTTAGCTTTTTCATACTTGTCAGTATCTTTCATAACAGGGCTCCTTTTGCATTAAATAATTGAAATAATCTAAAACCATAATTTGTAATAAATATCACTTTGTTAACAGTTTTGTCTTTATACCTTCTTTGGTAAACTCAAGTTCTATTCTTATTTCCTTTGTATTGAAATATCTTTCAAGAGACTGTGATCTAACCTGGTCCTGCAAGATAACAGGTCTGTAATATGTGCCGAATACCGTATTTCTGACTTCTCCGTTTTCAATTATATACTCGCCTCCTGCTGGGCAGACGGGCTTGAATCCGAACATTTCCAGTGATTTCGCGGCCAGGTCTTTTTCGCCTGGGAATAAAACATTCAGGAGCTTAATTGTTGCATAATTTTTCATGCTTACTTCCCGGGCTGACTCTAACATATTCAGTCTGAAGATATCCTTTTCAAGTTTTATCTGCTCAGGTCTGAATACCGCAACTATGTTCCCTTTGCGTGCTGATTGCTCTTTGGGCTGCTGATTATCAATAATCTTTTCTATATAATCCTTTGTTGTTGCTAATTCAAAACAGCCGTTATTTAATGTAAAAAAGAATCTGAACTTTACGCTGTTCAATACATTCAGGTTCACTACAAGGATCTCATTTGTTTTGTATTTATAATAATAATGACGCAAAGTGAAATCCCTGCCCATGGAACCTTGCCTGTAAGAAACAAAACCTTCAATGATATTTAATAAATTCTTTGATATATCAGTATCTTTGAGAGGTAACGATAATCTTATAGGATGGAAAAGGGACCATGCAATAAAACCGATATAGAAGTTGGATATTTTCGGCCTGCTGCGTATCAGTTCACTTGTAAGTAATTTACTGTCAAAATCAACCAGCGGCCTTGTATCCATGATGTGGAGTTGAATTTCATTTTCAAAGATATCCAGGGGTGATTTATCTTTCAATGCGTAGCGTAAATAAGGCTCGGATTCCTTTAAAGACTCCAGTATTTGTCCGGCGTTTTTTCCCTGTTTATTATCAGTATTTAACTTGAAAACGAGGCTGAATATTTCACCGTCAACATTGTTCTCAGTATTCAGGACAGCAGGCCCGCCGCCCATTACTGCAGTCAACTGGTCATAGATTGAATTGTTGATCAGAGGCAGTATGCATGTGTCGACCTTAATCCCGTCATCTAACTTAATGCGGATACCTATGGGATCAAAGAATTCTTTCCAGAAATTGCTGTAATTATCCGCGAATCGATTATAATCATCAGATTCGCCTTTGGAGATATTATCTAATTTGCTTTCAATGTTTGAATTGAAATAGCCGAGTCTTCCGAAAAGACTGCTTTTTGCGCTGAATTTATCTTTAATAATTTCTATTCCGCTGAATGATTTATTTTCCGGAGGGATATTCAAGAAGCTTATCAAATTCTCCGTTGAAGAAGGGAATTTTCTGTTCAGGTGGTAATAGTATAATATATATTTTTCATAATGCGCTAACAGTATTGCCTCGCGCATACGTCTTGCTTCTTTGATGCGGAGCTCAGGGCTGACGAGATAGCGTATAAAAGAATCGGACAAATACAGAAATGCATCTTCCTCTTTATCGTCTGCCGGATAAATCGAGCGCATGTATTTAAAGTCGTCCGCGTTTGCCAGGGATGAGTATTTGCCTTCTGAGGTTTTTATTATCCGCTCAGCAGCGGCTTTTGAGTTGGTGATAAGAACAGTATCCTTAGTAAGGTGCAGTAAATATGAATTGATCTGTCTGTCAGGTGTATAGAGATAGTCCGCTTTTTTACCTGATATTTTAACTTTTTTTGATGAAGCATTATATTCTTTTTTAAAAAACGATCTGTATTTTTCAATAGTCGAATTAAAC
>CAZVYR010000293.1:0-5423 GCA_964631555.1 uncultured Leptospirales bacterium | reverse complement strand
GGTGCAGCTGAATGCCATTGAAATGGCTCCTTTCATTACTTCAGCCATTCGCTGTGAAGGGCCCATTCCCAGGTGAAGAACATTCCAGCCCCTGAACAGGCTTACAGTGCTTTCTTCTGGCTTAAAGCCTTTTTCCACGTGAAAGGGCTCATAAACACTGAGCTTTTCGTTCTCAGCACAGCACATGTTGTTATAATTTGTGACATTACCGAATGTGGCAGTAAAATTGTCTGCCAGCTTTGCGTCGCCAAGATTTATAGTCAGCAAAGTATATGCCCTTCCGATTACGGAATTCGCGTAATTAAAAGGACTAAGTGCCGCTGCCCCGTAATTCATCCCAATCTGGTCACGGATAGGGCCGTTTACCACTATCATTCTCCCAAAAGAAGTTGTTGAGCTGGGCATGGAAGGTTCCTGGCTCTCAGCCAGCGCCAGAATGACGGGGAAGTGTTCCGGCCTTGCTCCTGCCATAACCGCGTTTACCGCGACTTTCTCAACTGAATATTCAAGCCTCTCTTCATGCGTAGTGACCGACATCCTGCCCACAATCTCATCAGGATCATGATCAGTGCCTGTCAGCATTTCAGCTACCCTTTCTTCAGTGGGGAGTATTATCGGAAGACCGTCGGTCCATGCGTTTTCAAGAAACATTCTGTGAAAATTAGCTTCAGTGTTTTTTGTCAGTAATCTCGGCCTCTTTGGTTTTTTAGTTATTTGAGGATGCTTCTCCTGTTCGGTAAGCGGCTCTGTAAGAGCGTCTATCATTTCCTGCATAAGCGGTTTCCCGGTTATGGGATCATTGCCTTTTATATAGCCTTGCAATACTTCTCTTGTAACAAATCCGACCGGGTATGGAGGAAAAGTCCAGCGCAGTTTCATCCCGTGAGTTTCGGAATCGCGCATCATATAATCCGCAAATCTTGCTGTGACAATAGGCGCGCTCGGTATTCTGTAATCATGTTCCATCATCCTGCTGAATTCGGCGATACTCGCCGAGCATCCGTCTCAGCCTCCTACGCCGATAATAACGGCGTCCCCCTTTTCTTTTACCTCAGCCCATAAACCCGGGTCATCAGTAAATATCGTACCCTGTTTAGTACGCAATTCGGTCTTAACACCAGGCATATTCCTGGAAAACCATCCCTGTACTTCTTCCAGGAATTCCTTTGCCCCGAAAAATCCCGTGTCTACCAGGTATACTATTTTGCCGTCAAGGTTATCCAGGCGTTCTGCCATATGTAATCCCTCCATGGCCTCCAGCTTAATTTTCGGCTGGATATTGGGATCAAGAATAGCTCCGGGATTTGAGTCAGGTTCTATCCTGCGGCCGAACACCCCGGAAGGCTGGCCGCGTGGATCTAAAACTTCAAACATTGGTTCATTCTTTTTCATTTTATTTCTCCTGATGCGCACAAATTGATACTTACTTGGGGAAAAACCAGCTTTCTGCTGCATATTTTTTATAAATATGTTATGCTATATTCAACAGTGCGTAAGTCAACAAAAAAGTCATATTCGGATTTTAAATAAGAATCTAAAACCGGGATTTAGTGCTCAGCGTGAATTTTTGAAAATTTTCCTGGTGTAGAATAGACAGTCAGACCAGGCGGAAGTGAAGAATCAGTGATTGGTTGTCAGCATCTTTATAAGCAGTGATAATAAATATACCGATCCTGCTAAAGCAACAGTAACTGAACTCGACGGCAGTTTGGCAATATAACTTATTATCAAACCGGCTGTTGTCAAAACGGCGCAAAGAAATACTGACAGGACTATCATTCTTTTAAGTTTTGTTGTAAACAATCCTGATATAGCGGACGGAATTGTCAGAAGAGCAATAACCATAACAATCCCTACGGTTGTAATCATCAGGATTACTGTCATGGAGATCAGCAGGATAAGCATTATCTGAAACATTGATGTCTTAAGGCCCCTGATTCTGGAAAATTCCTCATCAAAAGCAATTGATAAAAGCTGGTTATAAAATATAGTACTTAATAAAATAATAATAATATTCAGGGCAGCTATCATATACAGGTCATTTTTACCAATAAGCAGGATATTTCCGAAAAGATAGCTCATCGGATCAACATAATCAGGAGTTACTGCCATAAAAAGAAGCCCGATTGACATTCCGATTGCCCATATCGATCCGATCACCGTATCAAGCCGCTCTTTGCCCCGGATAAGTGCGAAACTGATGATCAAACCTGATAATACAGAAAAAACCAAAGCCCCGGCCATAGGAGTGATGAAGGTGATCTTTAAAACCATGTTCATAAATAAAGCTATTCCGATTCCTCCCAGTACTGCGTGGCTGACAGCTCCGGCAATATAACTCATGTGTTTAACAACAACAAATGACCCTATAATACCGAAAGGTATGCTGGACATAAGTCCTGCGAACAGTGCGTACCTGATAAACGGGACTGACGGATTCAGAATAGCATTGATAAAGCCTGTCATTTTACGCTTCCTCCTCCGCATATCCTGTCTGTAAGGCTGCTTTCATGCCTGACTATCATTGCCTGCCTTCCGTATGCCGATGAAACAATTTCGCTGAAATTATCATCAAAGGGATGCTCGACAATTGTACTGTTTACGCATAAAGCCCGGTCCGTGATATTAGCGACAAAGCCCATATCGTGAGTTACGAGAAGGATCGTCATTCGACTGCTCAGGTCCTTTAGAAGAGAATTCAGGTGTTTTTCACTGGACTGGTCAATGTTGGACGTTGGCTCATCCAGCATAAGTATCTCGGTATCCGCAACAAGGGCGCGTGAGATAAGCAGCCTCTGCATCTGTCCGCCTGATAAGTTGCTGAAAGGTTCATCCCTTGCTTCTGAAAGACCGACATTGGAAAGAGCGTCCTCGGCTTTTATCTTGTCTTTTTTAGAATAATACCCGAAAGGCCTGATTCTCCCGGAAAGAACGATCTCAAATACGGTAATAGGGAATTTTTTGTCATAATTTACATACTGGGGAACATATCCTAATTTTTTTTGTACTGCCTGCGGCGGTTTCCCGTCTATCAGAATTGTGCCTTTTTGAGGCTTGATAAGCCCCAGGATAAGACGAAGAAGGGTAGTCTTCCCGCCACCGTTTGGCCCGATTATAGTAACTATCTCATTTTCCTTGATCGTGATACTAACATCTTTCAGAACAGGATGTGTATTATACGAAAAAGTGACATTGCTGACAATTATCTTATCATGAGCGTTTTTCATGAACCCCTCTTTAAGCCCACGCTGATCGCACGGGCTATGTTTTTTAAATTATTTATATAATCAGGATCAAGAGTGTTAAGCATGACTACTGCGCCTCCAATGGCATCTGCTATTGCCTTCGCGCTTTTTTGCGAGAATTCAGGCTGAACAAAAATTACCTTAACCCCTTGCTTTTTTGCACGGCTTATTATATCTACAATTAACGAAGGAGACGGCTCCTTGCCGCCTGTCTCGATCGCGACCTGTTTCAGGCCGTATTCATCCGCGAAATACCCGAATGCAGGGTGATAGACCAGCAGGATATTACCCTTAACAGGTTTAAGAGCTTCTTTAAGTTCGTTATTTACTTCGTCGAGCTCTTTAATTAATTCATTATAGCCGGTCTTGTAAGTGGCTTCACCTTCAGGGTCGATTTTAACAAGAGCTTTATAAATGTTGCCTGCCTGAATTTTAACAAGAACAGGAGAGAGCCATATATGAGGATCAGGAACCCGACCGTGTTCTCCGTTGTGTTCGTCTTTGCTTTCATGATCTTCCCCGTTATCATCGTCATCCGAGTCAAGCATTCTTTTAACAATACCTTCGGATGTGTCTATTATTTTTAGGGAAGTCAGAGATTCTTTGATCTTAGGCAGAAAGGCCCTCTCAAAAGGTACGCCAATAGTAAAAAGAATATCGGAATTGCTTAAAGCCATGATCTGGTCAGGTGTCGGTTCGTATGTATGAGGATTTTTACCAGGCTGCACCAGAACATCGACATTCACCCTGCTGTCGCCTATCTTTTCCACAAAATATTTCTGCGGCAGTATGCTGGTAAATACATTTATCTTATCTTTTTTTTGTTCGGTTTTTTCAGAGCATCCGGAAAATAAAACGTTTAAGAAGATCAAAGATAATAATACAAATAAATATTTCATATTATATTTCATAGGATTATTCCTTAGTTAAGATAAAATTTGTTTATATATAATGATCTTTCACTGTGCAGCAATTACATGGAATCGCATGACAAATAAAATTCATTGCATTCTTCGCATTTCTTAAGTTTATGATGAACCTTGAACTCTTCCCAGTGGGCTTTCTGAGTTGCTTTTAAAATACCTGTTCCGCTGCATAGCGGGCAAACATTGTCCAGTGCCTTGAGAATAGATTGTCGGATAAATTCCGATTTGTTTGATATTTTATTCAGCAGCTCGAGCAGTTCACTATCAACCTTGAAAGTAACAATCTGTTCTTTCATTAAACAACCTCCTGAGGTATTAAATAGTAATACTAAAGTATTACTATTTAATACCTCAGTCAAGCTTTTAATTTTTAACCCGGTTTATTTTTTTAATAAATCTGTTGACTAACTTTTTACTTTGAAATAAATCAACGAATCCGGTAAAACAGATAAATCAAATTATCCATATTAAAACCCGGAGACATGCTGATTTTTTAGAAACAAAATACAAATTTCAGGGAAACCCGGATATGAAGAAAATATTTATTTTGATATTGCCTTTCCTGCTTTTCGCAAGCGCTTTGAAACCAGGTGAGCTAAAAGAATCAAACCAGCAAATAGCGAATCAGCTTTTTGACATATACATGCTCGGGGGAGATCATTTTGGCTATGCTTTTGAAATACTGAGGTATTTACAGGAAGCATATAACATTTTACCTGTAAAAAATGATAAAGAATATGACTATAACGACTATGCGGTCAGAGACCGCAGATCGCGAAATAATATTGATCCGTACTCGCTGCTAAGCGGCGGCCTTGCTATCCGTGAGTCTTTGCAGCTTGACTCAATTAAAGCATCAGATAACGAGGTTAGAGATATAAAAATATCCGAATTGAAAGGTCCGGAAATAGAATCACATCCGTTCAAGACAATGCTGAAAGGACGTAAATATAAAACATTTTCTCTTGCCGGATATTGTCCTGAAGATTTCTATTATTTTCATTTTAATGATATGACAGCATCGCTCGATTTCTTCGATTACCTGGGAGAAGTAGGCGGTGCATTGCACAAGCGGTTTGCACCTGCGGCTATTGATTATAATTTAAAAGAAAAGCTGCTAACACAGCTTGCCCTGCAGGAAGATAAAGATGCCCGCAAATTTTATGATCTTGTCATCAATGAAATGTCCGTAACCGGTTCCGATCCCTTTATCATGGAAGGTACTGACGTCAGTATATTATTTAAACTGAAA
>CAZVYR010000292.1:1570-5432 GCA_964631555.1 uncultured Leptospirales bacterium | reverse complement strand
TCTTTCATTTGGGAAGATCTCAATGCGGACTGGTGCCTTAAGCTCAGAAGCCTGATGGTTTGTTACGGCAGGCTGGTATCATGATGGCCCATTTTTATTGTCCGACCAAATTGTTTTAATCGTTGCTGAAACCATGGATAAACAAATATTACATTTACTAATTATAGATGAATCAATCTGCATTATCAAGATAATTTTAACTCTATTATTTTCTTAGAGGAGGAACTAAATTATTTTTCGTAGAAAATTCACTATTGTATTGAAACGATTAATCAGGGTTTAATTTTCACAGTATGCAATCAAATACGTCTTTGAAACGGAGGGGATACGGTTTTAACAGGATTAATCATGATACATAAAGGAAGTGAATCCGATTCCGAAACGGAGGGGAGAAGGCATAAAAATATTTATTGACCTTACATTCTTAGATTATATATAAATAATATAAACTTTAATAATAGGATTGGGAATTATGAAGTATAGAAAATTCGGCAAGCTTGATTGGAAAGCATCGGTTCTTGGTTTTGGCGCCATGCGTCTGCCTGTTTTAGGTGATGAGAATTCACATTTTAATCCGAACGTGGATGAAAAGGAATCTATAAAAATGATTCGGCATGCGATAGACAATGGTGTCAACTACCTGGATACAGCTTATCCGTATCATGGCGGAAGAAGTGAAGTTGTTGTTGGTAAAGCATTAAAGGATGGATATCGTGAAAAGACCAGGGTGGCAACAAAGATGCCTTTATGGCAGGTGAGTGAATATGCTGATTTTGACAGGAATTTCAATGAGCAATTAAAGCGCCTGGAAACTGATTATATAGATTTTTATTTATTGCATGGATTGAACAAGGCTCTCTGGTCCAAAGCGAATGATTTAAATATATTAAAATGGGCAGAAGAAAAGCTGGATAAAGGCCTTATCAAATACCTGGGTTTTTCCTTTCACGATGAATATAAGGTTTTCAAGGAAATCATTGACGCTTATGATAACTGGACTTTTTGCCAGATACAATATAATTTTATGGATGTAGAATATCAGGCCGGGATCAATGGCCTCAGATACGCGGCAGACAAGGGACTGGCTGTAGTAGTAATGGAACCATTGCGAGGAGGGCAACTCGTTAAAGAACCGCCTTCTTCAGTGAAAGAGTTATGGGAAAGCGCGCAAGTAAAGCGGTCACCCGTGGAGTGGGCCCTGCAATGGGTATGGAATCATCCAGAGGTCTCAGTAGTTCTAAGCGGCATGAGCACGTTGCAGCATGTAACGGATAATCTTGTTTTTGCCGGACGTTCGGGAGCAGGATCTCTGTCACAGGAAGATCTAGATATAATAGATAAAGTCAGGAGCGAATATAAAAAGCTGAGCCGTATACCATGTACTCGTTGCGGTTATTGTATGCCTTGTCCAAATGGAGTTGATATCCCTGGTGTATTCGATATTTATAATGACGCTTTCATTTATGGAGACCTTGAGCCACAGCGGTTTCGCTATAATTTTATCCCAAAAGAGCATTTGGCGGATAACTGTATTCAATGTCTTGAATGTGAGGAAAAATGTCCGCAAGGGATACCGATATCAGATTGGCTTGAAAAGGTACACGAATTGTTACATGTGGAGCCTGAAGGAAATAAGACAACTTAATATGAATGTTTCGCGGAATTGTTGGAGGTGCACTCTATGCTATCTTATCTATCCAATTATTGTCCAATCAAAATTGAAAAATATTCGACTTAATAGGCAGATACGATGATATTCAATCCGGTGACATCAACGTCAACTACATTAAGGCTCGCCTTATCAGATTGATAACAATAAAAATTATCGGGGAATTCGGTTACAAGTACAAAAATGTTATATTTCCCCTTCGGCACGTAATTTATTGTATATTCAATCTGCCTTGTGTTTGACGGCCAATCGCCTGATGTCAGGTGCCAGTCGTTTGTTGTATTCAGATCACCATCAATATCAAGGGCTATATAATAACTTCCGCTTGAAAGGTATGAAGGCGCGCGTATTTTACCTGATACTGTATAAAGATCAGTTTGTGGAATTTTAGTAAGTGAAAAATTTATATCTTGTTTATCTGCAGAAGAAACAGCTAAATTTGCATTTTCAGGTGGGTTGATCCCATATCCGCCGTAATATCCGCAAAAATCATTTCCTGCAAGGGATGAACCGTAAGGTTCGTTGTCAACTCTTGCATATACATAATAGCTGCCATTGTATATATTATCCAGTGTATATGTATACTCAAGTCCTGACTGTTTTACCGCTGAAACAGATCTTGCGTACCCGTTATAATAATTACTGTCATTATCGATTATGACTTTGACATTTTCTGCCGTATAATCCGGCAATGTGATCGTGCCGGAGACAGTATTAAACGTGATATTTACCGAATCACACGAATAAAGGCTTCTATTTCCGGATGCATCCTTTACAATTACATTATAGTAATAAGTAGTTTCTACATTCAAGTCCTGGTCAACGGCTCCCGCTCCGTCATAGAAGGCATAGTCCTGTATCACCAAAGCGGCATCTGCTTCTCCGAGTGTGTCTATACTTGATTCTGATCTGACTGCCTTATACATAAGGCCTGCTGGCAAAGAATTATCTTCTGCTTCTTCCCAGACTATTTCCACGCTTCTGCCTTTTTGTGTTATTATAACGCCATTACCCGGAACAGGTGAAAGGGCATCGATTATTGTTTCAGCAGAATCGCACTTATAAAGCGCCTTGTTCCCTGAAGCATCCCTGACAATTATATTGTAATAATGCGTGCCGATAGCAAGGCCAATGTCGTATAAAACGCCTGTGCCGTATTCGTCATAATCCCGTACTATATCTGTATCGGTGATGTTCTCCGCCTGCGTCAGAGTGGTAACTGCCGTATCCGATCTGACTATTTTGTATTCCAACCCGACAGGCAGAGAATCGTCATCCGCTTCTTCCCAGGTTATTTTTACCGTGGTGCCGGCACCATCGGCAATTATGCCGTTTCCCGGAGCCGGGGGCGATTTATCAGAAACAGATTCAGCTGAATCGTCTTTATATAATGCTTTGTTGCCGTGATCATCTTTTACTATAACATTGTAATAATAGATTCCCGGAGACACACCTGTATCATATACTGCTCCCTTACTGTATTCAGAAAAGTTTTGTATAACATCAGGTAAAAGTTCAGCTTCGCTTAAATCTTTAATAGGCAATTTGCTTCTTATGAGTTTATAAGTCAGCCATTCAGCTCCTTCATCGTCGCTTGCCTGTCCCCATGTTATTACTGCAGTGGAGCCGGTGCCTGTCGCAATTACTGCAGAGCCGGGTTTTGGTATAGCAGGATTGGTTTTATGCAGGTCTGAGTGGTGTGAGAATGAACAACCAGATAGAATTATTACTATGAAAAATGTGAATTTTACTATTCGCATGTTATGAATTCGTCTACATTTCCTATTCAAGATATTAAAGCTCGCCCTTAATCTTTTTTCTGCCTGGTGTTTCATCTTTCTTCTTTTCCTGATATTCTTTTCGTCTTTTAAATACTACAGTGTAATCCGAAAGATCCCCTTCTTTTTTTCCCCCGTTTATTTTAAAGTCAAACCAAAGCCATTTAATATCAGGCGCCGGGGGAGTGGCTTTAAAATCCAAGACACTTACATGAAAATCATCCCAGTACTGAACCATATCTTCATATGGAATTGGTGCTGAAGTATTTTTTTTATATATCTTTAATTTATTATTATCTATTTCCCAGTACGCTTTCTCTTTGTTGTATTCAGTTTTAAAAAATGAGTTAAAGGCTATTTCTCCGTTAGAATTAAATCGAATATATAGACCATGGTCGGTATTCATTAGTTCATA
>CAZVYR010000292.1:0-1560 GCA_964631555.1 uncultured Leptospirales bacterium | reverse complement strand
CTAAAAATATTCTTGTTGGCAAAAAATTTTTTAAAAAAAATATTTTATTTTCAGTATTTAATGAATTAAAATAGGCAGCCTGTTCATCGAGACTTAGTTTATCAAATTGTGCAATAGTGATTATGTTAGTTTTACTTTCTTTATTTTTTTCTTTATCTTCAGCAAATATCAAATTTATAGCAAATAATAGAAATATTATACTTAAGAATTTCGATATTTTCATTTCTTACTTAACCTCATTATATGTTCATTTAATCAAAGAAAATCATTTTTTATGTCATAGATCAAGGGCCGTATGGATCTTTTGGTTCTATAATATACCTTCTTCCATTCCAGATTATTGATTCTACCCAATCTGTTTGAGCCTGAAATCCAATATATAATTCGTTTCTTTTTTCCCTTGTCCAATTATCATTTTGATTATTTCTTTCGCCTGAAATGAACACCACAAAGTAATGGAATTTAAAATATTTAATAAATTTAAAATCATCTTTGCTTTGTTCCTCAAATATAAGAATATAGCTATTTTCTCGTGATGGTTCAATGCATGCGAGTACAATATCTCTCTTGCCGTTATTATTAAAGTCACCTTCGATAAATGATTTGAATCCACCGGACCGATACCCTTCGATATCTGCTTTTTGTGCACGTTTTGGCATTCTTGGAAAATACTTTCTGTACACCTCTAAAGATAAATCATCTTCTTCTAAAACTTTTAGATTATGTAATTCTTTTGGCGCATTTTTTAGTATTAAATCATTATAATATACAAATTTTTGCTCAGAATTAAGAATATTTATGTTTAAAAAACTAATAGCTAAAATTGAAAATATAATTATTTTTAAGTTCATATTGTACACCTTAGTATTGAGATTCATACCATTGGAGGAATAAATTATCAATATTTCTTCTTTCCTCTGGCACTGAAAAGTCTCCATTGCCTCTTGGCCCAATATCAATATGTAAATGTAATCCAGTTGGCCCAATAAAACGACCTGAATTCCCGACACCTCCTATGACCATATTACTGGTGACAACATCCCCCCTTTCTACATTTGGTTGGTCATACATGTGAGCATATGTAGTAAGTAATCCTGCATATGGTCCAGCAGTATTTAGTATCACAACAACCCATCCATAAGTTTCATGCGATCCGCTAAACACTACTGTCCCTTGATAAATCGGATAAATATTTGTGCCTCTTGGTACACCTCCAATATCAATGCCTCTGTGGAAAGCACCAGATAATCTATAAAAACGAGATGTTATCACAGCGCGTGGATCTTTTATTGGCCGTGCAGCAGTTGCTGTTCTATTTAGAATTTGACTGGCCCAACCAGCATATATTGTTCCTGGATCAGATGATTCTGGTATAGTATCAGTCGATATTCCGCTATCGCTAATTGCAGTCTCAACTTGTTGTGAAACATTATTTACGGGAGTATAACCGGGGTAATTATTTAATAGAGCATCATTCTCAATGTCACTTATTATATTTTGCTGATTATTTAAAAGAGTTTGAGCTACTGGAGGAACTTGATTATTTGTTTCAGTCGCTGG
>CAZVYR010000291.1:0-5436 GCA_964631555.1 uncultured Leptospirales bacterium | reverse complement strand
ACATACCCTGACTATTCGGATCAACCAGAAAAGATCTAGCGGTTGGGACTATTATTTTTATATAGACGCTATCATATTTATCCCAACCTATTCGCGGTATTTAATTCCTCTAATGAACTTTCCTGAGATTTCTCCTTCGGATTTCAGTACAAAAGGAAAAAGCATAGTATTTGATCATATTGATAATTATAAAACCCGAATAAAGAAAAATCCGCGCGACCGTGATTCTTTATTTTCTTTACTTCAAATATACACATGGCTTTATGAATATGAGAAATCCATTGATTTATGCAAAACCTATCTTCAATATAACCCAAAAGATATTCAAATACGCCTCTTGCTTGCAAGCAACCTTGCCTGGTCTGACAGACTTGATGATGCGATAAAAGAATATAATAATATTATTTCAATTGATAAAAACAATATAATTGCTCGCAAACTCTTAGCGGTTTTAGCAGGCTGGAATAACCGCTATGACGAAGCCATTAAAAATTACACTGAAATTATTAATATAGATAAAAATAATATTGATGCCTACATATCCCTTGCCACGCAATACTCATGGAAAGGCGAAGTAGAAAAAGCCCTGGAAGTGTTTAAAAAAGCTGAATCTATCGCCCCGAACAATATCGAAGTGCTTTACGCGCTTGGTGATAATTATAACTGGGCGGGAAAACCGTTTGAAGCAATTCAAAAATTTCAAAAGATTATATCAATAAATGAAAAGGAAATTGAAGCATATAAAAAATTAGCAAAAATATATATCGCGAACGATCAGAATAAAAACGCAAAGGATATTATTGATGAAGCATCCAGGATAATTCAAATTTACCCTGAGTTATCCGGTTTTTCACTAAATGTTGAAACCGAATTAGACACTGATAAAATGGCTGCAATCAGAGAGTATGAGAACGCTCTTAAGAATGATCCGGATAATCTTGAAATTAGAAAAAATCTCATAGACTCTTATATCTGGAATAAGATGAATGATGAAGCAAATAGAGAATACAATAATTTACTGAATATAAAAGTCTTCAAGGGAATTGAGAAAGCTGATGAAAAGATAGCTAACATTGCGGTTGAAAGTATTAAATTCCAGATGGCTTCTCAACTGTTTAAAAAAATAAAAAATCAGTTGATTGAGTTTAATACAGAATACTCAAAAGCTGAATCAATTATAAACGATGGCAAATCACTCCCTGATAAATTAAATGAAAATAAAATTAAAAATGATTATTTAACTCTCCAATCTCTGACTAAAAAAGTTGACCTATATGAACAAAACCTTTCCCATCTTAATGATGTTATAAGCTTTTATGATAAAGAGATACAGAACTACCTTCTTCAAAAAAACGCACTAAATTGGGAATTCGATAAAGACAGGATTTTAAAGCAGGCAGAGACTTCAGAAAAAAATACTCCTAACGATTACCGGCCAAAGGAAGTAATTGGGGTTATTGAATATTTCTACGGAAATCTTAACAAAGCGTCGGAAAAATTAAACTATGTCTATAGAAAAGATAATGCAAAATCCTTTCCGGTTTATCTCCTCACCCTTTGTGAACAGGCTAATTTCAGGGAAACTGAGCAAATCACAAACCAATTAATAAAAACAAAAAAACTGAAAGGACGGGCCTATGAACATCTGATCCAATACCAGGATTTCATTAAAGCTCTACAGGCACCTGTGCTTCCTGAAAATATCCCAGACGAGAAAAAGCAGACTCTAATAAAGGAAATTGCACGAACATCAAAAAGCGCATTACAGAAACTCGATGAACTGGGAAGCGAAGAAAACGATAAAATCAAAACCGCCAGAGTCTCCATGCAGCAGATATTTGAAAAGATGTTCCTTGATCTTGAAAATGAAAATGTACCTGTCTACAATGAAATTGCAAATTACCATCTGAACAACGGTAAACTGCATCAAGTTCTTGATTATTATTACAGGATACTTGCAGTACAACCGTTAAATGTTGATACTAATTTTAAACTCGGAACACAAAATCAGGCACTTGGATATTGGAAATCTGCAATGAATAATTTTGAACTCAGCATTAACAATCAGCCTGATCATCAATATGCCAGAAAAGCGCTTTACGAACTGCAGAAAGAATACTCTCCTTCAATAAGAAATGATTCAATAATTTTCAGCGATCCACAAATAACGCGTATCGATAATACATTGATTGCTGAATATCCGTTTAACGACTGGCTTTCATTTGCTGCAGGATATGGATTCAGAAAGATCAATGATGATTATTCAACTGCTGAGCCTAGTTTGTATGGCCAGGAGTGGGCTACAGCCAAAGGTTCGGTAATTCGTTATGCCGGAATAGCCGGACTATCCCTTAACATTGTTCCTTGGACTACACGATTATTTTTGAATATAATCGCCAATACCTACAAGGGGAATGTGGATTTTAAAAATAATTTATTAGATTCCGATTTATCATATTCAACAATTAATTATTCAGCAAGAGTTGACTTTCCCCAATATATTAAAGGTCTTCAAGTTAAATTTATTTATAGTTTTGAAGATGTAGCTGACCAGACCCAGTCATTAAAACTGAATTTCAGGAATGAAATAACTTCAAATACGCTCCAGGGGATTATTGATCTCTCTTTTTCTGCATATAATTTCCCTTTAAGTAACAGGATATTTCTTTATGACAGCTATGAATACAAAATGCTTTCCGATGACAATGTAATAACTTCCAGCTATAATCTGCTGACTTTCAGGGCTTTAAAGATCCCTGAATACAATATTGATTTCAACGTAAATGCCATTGCTTCTTATGAAACATCCAAATTCATTAATTATAGTGGTACCGAACTCGATAATCTACCTTACTGGGCACCGGAAAAATTATTTACGTATGGTGCAGGTATAGCATTGATGCAAAGCATAGATAATGTTATGAAAGGGAAAATAACCTATGAACTATTTATTAATTTCACAAGAGATATGGTTGATAATGCAGGAATAAATTCCACTCAAACTGGTTACTCTCCGGGTGTTAAGTTCTCTCATGAATGGGACAAGATAAACTATTATATAAGTTATCAATTTTCACAGTCTCAGTCCTCTCTGGCTAATACGGATCCTTATGTTTCACAAACTGTTGAATTCGGAATTCAGGGGAAATTCTTCTCAGTATATTCGCCTGAAGGGCTCGGGGGAGGAAGCATTGTGCTGGCGACCGCGAATCCTAAAATGATTACAGCTGACGGAGATGGCAAAGATGATTTTTCAACTTTTACCTTTACTTCCTTTGATGAAAAAGGCATTGCAAGCTGGGAACTCGAAATATTTAACGACAAAAGAGAGAAAGTAAAAAGCTTCAGCCGAACCGGAACTCCGCCTGCTACAATCAGATGGGATGGGACTGATAAAGCGAATAATCTTCTCCCAGAAGGATTATATCATTATCAATTTACAATTACTAACAGCGCAGGCGACAAGAGCTCATCTCCTGAAGAAACAATCTTTGTTTCCCGCAAGACAAGGGCAATTACCCTTGAAGTGTCTTTTCCAGAATTCTCACCAAACGGTGACAGGATAAAAGATACCATTAGTATTGAACTGAAAGCAACTGATAAAAATAATGTGGCTAACTGGACCTTATCCATTATTTACAAAGATAAGAAGGACCAGCGCACCGTAAGGACAATTAACGGATACGACTTCCTTCCTTTTGATGTTGAATGGGATGGCAAAGATAACAATGGAAATATATTGCCTCATGGTGAATACTATCTTACAGTCAGAGTAAAATATAACGACGGTTCTGTTATCAACTCGCCTGAAATACCAGTTAAAATATCAACAATCGCAAACATTCAAATTAGCAGCAATACTGATGTTTTACTGCCTGTTAAAGGGATGGTTCGCATATCAACAACTTCACGTGATTCGGATCTTGCATCCTGGAAACTCTTTTTCTATTCGCCAGACGAAAAACTTATCAAATTGATTAATGGAAGCGGCAAACTACCTAATATAATAGCCTGGGATGGTACTGACGATAATGGTAATGTTACTGGATACAATATGCCCGTTACAGCTTTAATGGAGATTGAAGACAAGGCAGGCAATAAAGCCGTCTCAAACAAAATTTCTATTTGGCTGGATTTTCTTGAAGAAAAGCAAAAAGAATTTACCCTGATAACGGTATTTGATCAGGGCATAATGCATAAACGTAAAGATGAAAAATTAACTCAAATGGGAACAGAAATAATCAGGCAGCTAATCAGGAAAATTCAGAATTATAAAAATATAAATAAAATACAAATCGTTTCTTATACTTCGGCGGAAGGTTCAAGAGACTCGAATCTGGAGCTTTCCAGCAAAAGAGCAAAAATTATCGGAGAAAGAATAAAAGACGGGCTAAAATTAAAACCCGGGGTTATTACTGTAACCGGATTAGGCGAAACAACCCCACATACAAAATTTAAAACCGAGAAATGGAATGATCGATATAAAATTAAAATATATTAGAAATTTAAATAACCAAAACAAGGCATATATCGCCCGCTTGTCATTTATTTATAGACTGAAACATTCTTGTTCAAAATTTTTTATCAACATTGTTTACAATGCTTTCTTTATATCCATTTTCTTAGTCACATTAAGCACACAATTGCATTCTGAGAATTACGGAAATAATATTCTGGCATTGTATAAATCATCTGACGGATATACAGAAAAAGACAACCCGATAAAATGGTTTTTCGAGCCTGATATTAAAAAATTAGGACTCAGTATCGATTATCACGACTTTGACAAAGGCTTACCTGATTACGGTTCATTGAACAATACGAGGGCAATAATCACGTGGTATAATAGTGGTGTTGTTAAGGATAAAAATACAGGACTCAAATATACGGCTTTTTTAATAACCGCACTTGATAAAGGAATCAAACTAATAATTTTAAATTCATTCGGAGCTTATGGCTATTACGATGGTAAAGAAACAAAATGGGACCTGATTCAATATATTAATCCTATTTTTATTAAAATGGGATTCAACTTTAAAGGTTTCTGGACAAACGACCCTGCAAAATTAAAAATAATATATGCTGATAAAAACATGGTCGAGAAAGATGCTAAACAGGATGTAAACAAAGCCCTTCATTATCAACAGATAATACCAATTCGCGATGATGTTACAACATATCTGAATGTCAAACGTCTTGATTATTTAAACGGCATTGGAAATGGTGAATCCTCAGTAATACTTACCTCTAATAATGGAGGCTTTGCACTTGAGCAGTATGTCATCAGCGGAGCTAAGATGATGCTCAATCCATCCGGATTCCTGCATAATTCTTTATTCAACGATGATAATGTACAGGATGCAGGTATTTTGATAGGAGAGATCAATAACAGGGAACGTATTATTAAAAATATAAACTATGCGTGCAAATACGCAA
>CAZVYR010000290.1:0-5438 GCA_964631555.1 uncultured Leptospirales bacterium | reverse complement strand
AAAATATGGATGTCGGTATGGGGGAAAATAAAAGAACCAGGGTTCCCCAGGCATTCATGGTTTTTATAATGGACAAACATTTCAGCGCCATCCGCGACTTTTCTGAGGAACCGCGCAAACCCTGGGGTGAGTCGTCCTCTAAGGATGAGATATTCGGTTCAATCATGGGAGGTTTTATGGCGGACGCAGGAACCTATGAATATGACGGCATGAATCTCAAGTTCAATATACAGGTAGCCATGATACCCAATTTAATGCAGGGAGGATCAATGACTTTCGGCTGTGAATTGGAAGGAAACAATACTCTTATTCTGAAGCCTCAATACGATAAGATGATCTCTCATGGAATGCACATAGCTCCTTCAAAAGACGGCAAGATGGGATATGGAGACATGGCCGTACGCTACGTATTCAAACGCGTGGAGTAGCAGGCGGTATCTGCCTCCTGGCAGGGGGAGCAATCTGTGCCAAGGATGCCATTCATTTGCTTGCTTCGGCTGCGCTCAGCAAGCGGCTGCGCCCGGCAAGGGGATAGCGATGCTGGTGTCCCGGATGATTCGCGGTGTATGTGCTTTTTTACAGTAAGGAACAGGCATGCCTGTTCCTTACTGTGTGCCACTGTACCCGGGGATATAAGCACTGCATGCCGTGCTTATGTGCATCTCATTGGTACCGTGCTGTGAATGGCGAATGCCTGTGGCAACTGCCTGTTGCCTGAAAAATTCAGAGTTAGAATTTGAAGCGGATTTGAAGCGGTTAGGTTGCCTATCCGAATGAGCATAATATTCGGTTATTTTTTAATTTTTTTTGAAACAGATTACGGAAATAAGTTTTTTGTTTTTTTTCTGCAAGGTTTTTGTGACGTGTTCGATGCACTTTTTCTGACGGCAATGTTCCGAAGTGCCGGGATTTATTCTACCAGTCCCCCTCTGGTTACCTCAAGCATTGTAACCCGGAGACGCTGTGTCTGTCGGATATCCCAGGATAAGAGTGTGAACTTTCACCGGACATCTTGTCCGACGGCTTGCAGTTTTGCTCCAGGCTTTCTTCAGGCCAACCCTCACGGCACCGGCAGTCCCGGGAACGCCCTTGCCATCCTGAATTCAAACTTGAATTCAGGCATTTGTTAATAGTACTCGTCAAATATTTCTTGACGGCGACCTTCTTATAAGAGACTCTCTCTCTATAAGTTCACACCCGTGCCGGGCGTACACATGAAATTCTAACCTGATACTGCCGGCGCTGGTAAGTTTTTGGCAGATGATTCAGATTTAAATGCCGGTTAATTTTTTAATATCATTGCCAGTACCCGCAGTACAGTTGCCTTTTTAGTTAGCGGGCGGTAATTTTTTAATAACTCACAATTATTGATAGTGAGAGTTAAAAATTTAATATAAAAACGTAGAGCAGAGAGGAAAGAAATGACAGGTAAAATAAGAGAAGAGTACCGTTCGCTTCCCACGAATGAATTGTTGAAGAGGGTTTATGATCTCGGCATAGCCTATGAAATGAACTCCTTCAGTTGCTCCCAGTGCACGGTAGCAGCCCTCCACAGGATTCTTGATTTTCCCGATATCCTGGTAAAGGCAGCGTGCACAGGAGCGGGAGGGACCGCCTCACAATTAGTAGGGACCTGTGGCGCGCTCACAGGCGGAATAATGATCCTGGATTACTTTTTCGGCAGGCCCTTTGAACATATGTCGGACAAGGAGATGATCCAGGACCCGAATATCAATGAGCTCATGGCCGCTATGCCTATTGCGGAGTCTCTTGCTGACAAATACTTTGAAGAATACGGTACTATCACCTGCGCAAATATTCAAAGACAGATCTATGGCCGGATTTTTTGGCTCGATGATCCTGAAGAATTCCAGAAACTGGATAAGGCGGGCGGACACTCAAACCCTGAAAAGTGCCCGCGAATTGTCGGCAATGCGGCTCAATGGACAATAGAAATTATTCTTAAAAACAGTTAAAATAACAATTCGATAACAACACACCACCTGTGAAAGGAAGCATTATAAAAGTTGCTGATATTGAAGGCAAAGCAACAATTCATTTATCGATTGCACGGTATGGTTGTGCCGCTTATTGTGAAAAGAAAATATATTAGTTATTTTTCAGGTAACAAATAATATCGGGACGGATATCACCGGTGTACATTATATGGATTTCTTTACTTATATGTAATTGTTCTTACATCCAAAGTACAGCTTATATTGTCGGTATGCGTCCTCACGGCGGTATTCTATAGGTAACAGTGATGATCGGTCTCTTTCCTGTTACCGGCATAACACCTGTACAGAAGGAGGAAAGGATTATGCAGCTTCCCGCAAACGGGATTCTCATTTTTGCCGGTTTAACCCTAGTCGTCGGTGCCATCGAATGTTTCCTTGGCTACAGACTGTTCAAAGTCGTTATAGCACTTACCGGCTTTCTCATCGGAGGCTTAATATCAGCCTCGCTCGGATATACGATGTCTAACCAGGAACTTTGCTCTTTGCTTTACGGCATTCTTGGCGGCTTAATCGGGGCTGCATTACTTTACATCCTTTACTTTGCCGGAATATTCCTGCTTGGAGTTATTCTTGGTATATTCGTCGGCGTGATTCTCTATGCAGCAATGGGCTGCGATCCACAGCCTGCTGTACTCGTTATCCTTGCAGTCCTTGGCGGAGTCCTGGCACTTATATTCCAGAAATTCATGATCATTGTTTCAACTGCCTTTGGAGGATCCTTCCTTGTGGTTATGGGGATTTCTATTTTTGCCCGCATCATCAACCCAGCCGATATAAACCTCAGTTTCCGGTCGGCCGGCAATCTCACCTATGTAATTCTGTTATGTTGGGTCGTTTTGGGAATTGCCGGTGTCATAGTCCAATACCGCTCCAGCCGGTCATATATGACAAGGATGGGACATCGGTATTCACCGGAGAAAGAGGAGCGGAAACAATCCGAATGACGACCAGGTGAAAGTCTGAAAAATATAAGCCAACCTTACTGATTTGACGTGTAATGTAAATCGAACAGCAGCAGAGCTTAAGGGACACAGGGCTAAATTATATTAGCATGATGCAGCATTGCCAAAAAGGAAACTTATATATTTGTATTATAGTTAGTCAACAATCCCTGAACCTGTGGACTATACGGCTGCTGTTTTATGGAATGATAGTATTGTATCCGGAAGATATCCGGGAGTTGGTAGAGAAGAAGCTTCGACTTTGTCGTGGAGCCGCACAGGTTTGGAGAGTGTCTTTGATGCGGATTGGGGAGGGCATTATCCGCAGGAAGAAGCAGGGGATTATTATTGACAAAGGCTTTAATGGTGGTGATATATAGAAGATGTGTCAGGATGCGAGCCGACTATACTCATGTCTGAACTGGATTATACAAAATAGACTAATCGAGCTACACCGCTGTTTTTTGTTAATGATCAGAAATCGAGAGGGCTTATTGCTTCTTTGAGAGTCAGGCTTTTTATTGTATGGGTATAGATCATTGTTGTGCGCACGTCGGCATGTCCAAGAAGCTCCTGAATTGTGCGTATATCATAATTAGCCTGGAGCAGATGCGTGGCAAAACCGTGTCTGAAAGTGTGAGCCGAAACGCGCTTCAGTACCTTTGATTTTCTTGCCGCGCTTTTTATAGCCTTCTGCACATGTGTCTTATGAAGATAATATCTTCTGTATTCTTTTTTATCCGGAACAAGAGTCAGCATTTTGGCCGGGAAGAACCACTGCCACACAAGCTCTTTTGAACTGTTTCTAAATTTTTTATCAGAAAGCCCTGTCATGAATGCTCCGGCGTATCCGGCATCAATATCTTTTTGATGAATTTCTTTAACCTTTTCGATATGAGATATCAATTCCGGCATTATGCTTTGAGGTAACGAATTTCTTTTTTTTAAAATATTTTTAAAGAAAAAGAGAAGCCCGTTAAAAGCCTGATTCCGGGAGGAAGCGGATACATTGACTCTGACAGCCAGATATTTCATATACTCTTTAACATCTGCCATTGTTAGTTCATGCGGATTTTTGTTACGCATGAAACCCCTGAACTTTTTAACCCAGATTGAATACGCTTCCAATGTCCTGGGAGAATAGTGCCTTATTTGAATTTCTGCTGAAAGATCTTCAAGCGCTTTGTTCCACGCTAATGTAATTGATTTGCCCGCTCCTGAATCAGGAAGAGTGATTGTTTTTGGAATAGTTTTCTCAGTATCCTTTTCTGATTCTGAATCAGTAACATCATTCCTTATAAATGTTTTTTCAGAAACATATTCCGCATTGCCGGAGATTATGATTTTTGAAGCATTATTTTCTGCTTCTGTTTTATTTTTTTTAAGTAATTCAAAATATAACAAGACTGAATTGACGGCCTGTTTTTGTTTCTGGGTGTCCTGATTTTTTTGACGTAATTTCTCAATAAAATTTTTAAGACTGTCATTTTTATCATGCGGATACTTATACTTTGTACAAAAATCAAGAAAGTACCTCAACCACTTAATATAATAAGTATGCAATGATACGTTTATGGTTTTTTCAAACATAAATGGCTTATATTGTGTTAATAAATCTGATGGTATATTGATCGTCAGGAATTATGTGGAAACACCCTAATTGTTATAATTGCAATATTATATAGTTAGCAGCCCACCCCGCCTGCATGGGCGGTTCCGCTCTATAAGCGGGGACAAATTTTATAAAAACTGTTAAAAGCTGTAAAATTTGTTGTTATAAAATTTAGTTACTCAGAAGGTATTTAGAAAATGGAAAAATATGTCAAAAACTCTTGAAAAAATTAACTCTTTGAATAAAAGAGAGAGAAAGTATGTAATTACTAGTTAGTCGTACACACTCAAATCCATTTTATTTTGGAGAATGATATGTCAGCAAAGACGATTAGTGAAGAGGCAGCTCAAGCAATATCTCCTCGTCAGTTGATCAGATTAGTTATGGTGTATCTCCTGATCCCGCTGATTTTATTTATATGCGGTGGAGACCCCGGCTGGTGGCAGGCGTGGCTGTATTCCATGCTGATCCTGGCCTCTGGTATTGGTGGACGAATGTGGGCGGAACAACGACATCCGGGATTAACAGCCGAAAGACAAAATATTGAAACTATTCAAAACGCGAAGGCCTGGGATAAAGTGCTTGCTCCACTGATGGCGGTGAGTGTCGTGTTCCCTATGGTCATTGTGGCAGGGTTGGACCATCGCTTCAACTGGTCCCCCGAATTTCCGCTATGGCTCAGCATAGTAGGATTCATTTTTATCGCGTTCGGTTATGCCTTCGCTGCATGGGCCTTGGCAGAGAACCGGTTCTTTTCCAGTGTGGTACGTATTCAGACAGATCGAGGGCATGTGGTGTGTGATACTGGTCCGTACCGGTTTGTACGGCATCCAGGTTATGCCGGAAGTATTCTTCCACTGTTCGGAG
>CAZVYR010000289.1:0-5467 GCA_964631555.1 uncultured Leptospirales bacterium | reverse complement strand
GTGATTTTGGATAACGTATAATTTAATCATGTAATTTTAGGTGGAAAAATATCTCCCTGCTGAAATTTCAGACCGTTTAATAGATCCCATCGATTATTTCTTAAACAGTCCGGGGGTTAAGGGGGTCAGAGGCAGATTTATATTTTTTTCACGCAGTCCGGGGGATTGCACACAATTGACCTGGCGGACTTACCTGGATAATTTTTTAAATTTTTTTATAAAAAGCGACCAAATACCCCCAAAATCGCTAACGGGTTTACGTATATAAAGGGTAAGGGAAAAAAATTTTCAGGACGCCGGATGAAAGCAGGTCTTCGACCCTCACAGAACGTCAGCTTAAAGATGCACATAAGCACGGCATGCAGTGCTTATACTCCGGACAAAGCGGCAAAGAGCCTCCGCCCCATCACAAGGCACAACGACCGCAAACAGTCCGAAATCAGTGCATCAATATTCGTCAGCCGCTGGTTGAGCGCAGCGAGGAACGTATCGAGACAACCACAGCAGCAAATAAAAAAAATCTATCGGAGGTATTTTATCATGGCAAAAGCAGAATTAAGCGTACTATTATCGGATTTAAGAAGAAGGATAGGCAACGTGGTATTTTCCAAATGGAAAGACACAAACTACGTAAGGGAGTATGTCAAATACTCAACAGGCAACACGGAGAAACAGCTTGCAGTAAGAAACGCGTTTTCAATTCTCGTGTTCACCTGGAAGCACGGAGGCAGCGCCATGCAGGCAACATGGGCTAACTATGCTGAGATCAATAATCTCAACATGACAGGCTTCAATGCTTTCATGCAGGCCAACATGTCAAAAGTACTCGGGGACGAAGCCCTCGAGCTCTTCAAACCCATGGGAGAAAACGAGCTTCTTTCACTCGAAGCTGACTACGATCCGCCAACAGGCGAAATAGTGTGTGATTTTACACACGCGGAAAGTCTTGCTGACAAGCACGTGATCTTCTTTAGCCAGATGATGATCGAATGCAAAGTCACGAACGAAGTGTTTATTCACGAAGCAGGCCTGCACCCTTCCCCTGCTTTCTTATAATCTATTCCATAAAACCAATAAAAAAGGACGGATTTCATTCCGTCCTTTTTTAAGATACCGCTAATTAAAATTTCTGCTTCCCGGTAACCCGACCTAGCTGTTCAAAGCCTCTATCATGGCAGGTACTACTTCAAACAAGTCCCCGACGATACCGTAAGTCGCAATATTAAATATCGGTGCTTCAGGATCCTTATTTACAGCGACTATGCACTTTGATCCTTTCATGCCTGCAACGTGTTGAATAGCGCCGGATATTCCCACGCCGATGTATAATAAAGGGGCCACTGTTTTGCCTGACTGCCCGATCTGGCGGGCATGATCAGTCCAGCCTGCGTCCACCACAGCCCTTGACGCACCATACTCCGCACCCAGTTTTTCAGCAAGGGCGACAACGGTTGCTTTATATTTATCAGCATCCTTTGTCCCTCTTCCGCCTGCGACAATTAACTTTGCCTGTGAGATGTCAATCGCGCCTTTAGTGGTTTCAATAACTTCTTTAACTTTTGTCCTGATATCCCCAATGGAAACAGAAACCGGAGTTATGCTTCCTTCGGAGCCGGCCGCTTCTTTGTCCCACGCGCCCTTCTCCACAGTCACAACAAATTTATCAGTCTTAACCGCTCTTTGTTCCTGCAGCTTGCCGTTAAAAATATTCCTCGTGAAAACGAGCTTGTTGTCAATCACTTCGGCTTTATTACAGCTAGAGACAATACCTGCCCCGGTAGCCATCGCAAGATTACCGGCAAAATCAACTCCGTCATAGCTGTGTGCGATAAGAACACCCTTAATATCATTGCTTTCAACCAGGGACTTCGCGGCCTGGATATACCCGTCAGCCGTATAATTTTCCAGCTTGGGATCAACCACTGATAATACTTCAGGAATATATTTTGATACTTCCTTTGCGATACTGTCGTCCTTTGCGAAGACAGCCGCGGCAGGGGTATTCCCGGTTGCAGACGCGATCTCCTTTGCCGCTTTACAAAGCTCAAGAGTTCCGTCACTCAGTTTACCTTTTCTGTGTTCCGCTATTATTAATATTTTTCCCATTACAATACCCCCTATATTACCTTAGCTTCATTCTTTAATTTTTTCACCAGTTCCGCAGCAGCAGTCTTCGGGTCTCCCCCGATTATTTCAGCCTTATGCTCAGACACTGGTACAAACATTTTAATAAATTCCGTTTTAGATCCTGATACGCCGGTTTCCGAAAGACCCAGATCGGCTGCCGACATCACATCCAGCCGTTTCTTTTTTGCTTTCATGATGCCCGGCAAAGTAGGATACCTGGGTTGATTTATTCCTGATTGAATTGAAAGCACTGCGGGAAGGCTCATTTCAATAACTTCATTCAATCCGCCTTCCAACTCACGGTTCACTGTAATTGCCTTGTCCCCCTGAACCTCAAGCTTTACAATATTGGTACCGTGAGGCAGATCCATCAGATGAGATATCATTACTCCTGTTAAAGCGAGCTGATTATCTTCACTCATGACGCCGGTCAACACAAGGTCGACATCACCTATCTTATTAATAGCTTTTTGAATTGCTGCGGAAAGAACATAGCTGTCTCCCGCGTCAATTTCGGGATCTTTTATATGAATACCCCAATCCGCTCCCATTGCAAAGGCCTGTCTTATATCCTTGACAATCCTGTCAGGCCCTGCTGAAAGAATGATTACTTCACCGCCCTGTTTCTCTTTTATCTGCAGCGCGGCTTCAACAGCAAATTCGTCAAAATCATTCATTTTGAACGCTATCTGCGATTCATCAACTTTACTTCCACCAACAACAACGAACTTTGATTCCATATCCGGAACCTGCTTAATACATACGACTATCTTCATTGATAAACTCCATCTTTTCAATATTTATTTAATAACTTGAAATGATAATTATATAAGTAGGCTATTCTTTATTATGAATAAAATTATAAATTAACACAATAATGTCAATAAAATTTATTAAAACCGCATTGCCGGCAGTGTTACAGCCAAAAAAATGTATAGTATAAAATGAGCTATTTTTTAAGCTGTTGCCCGGCAGGGAACAAACAGCATAATCAAATGAATTTATTCTTGACACTGATCAAACGAAAAAATACATATACAGGGAGAATAAAATACCGGAGAGACTATGTTCCCAATTCTATTTCAATATAAAATGTTGACTATCGGCGGATACGGCGTAATGTTAGCTACAGGATTCTTTCTTTCCTTCCTTCTCCTGGAAAGGGAATTCAAGCTAAGAAGTATTGATCCTGAATTAGCATACAGGATATTGCTTGTAGCTATTCCCGGCGGGATCATAGGTTCAAAGCTTTTCCATATACTCGAACATCTTGACGAATTTGCCATTGATCCGGCTGGAATGATCTTCTCAGGATCAGGATTATCGGTATACGGCGGATATATTGTCTCCTTCCTGTTCGCGATATTAGTAATACGGAAGAGTAAAGAGAGTGTCATTAAAATATTCGATGCCGCCTCTCCTTCGCTTGCGCTTGGATACTGTTTCGGACGCTTCGGCTGTCATGTCGCGGGCGACGGCTGCTACGGATTAGAGACGAGCGGAATATGGGCCACGCCCTATCCGAACGGCATAGTCCCGTCAACTGCCACAGTATACCCGACTCCATTGTTTGAAGTATTTGTTTCTTTTATTGCAGTCGGGGTTCTGCTGAATATGAGGAAAAAGGATCTGCCCCGCGGCATACTTTTTTCCACGTTCTTAATATTCTCCGGATTACCGAGATTCCTGGTAGAATTTATCAGGTTAAATCCAAGAATTTTCCTTGGGTTTACACAGGCCCAGATAGTGGGGATAATATTTACGATATGCGGTATTGCAGGCCTGATTTATTTCAGAAAAAAAAATATCAGGTATGCCGGTTAATTAAGATCCTGAAGGCCTTTTAGTATTTTTTCCTGGCCATCATTAAAAAAATTATAAATAATATCCATCTTTTTGCCCAGAATTTTATACTTTGCCGACCGGTCAAACTCAATATCCAGCATGGTCCTCAGAAACGCGTCTTTTAATCCTCCGCAGATTTCTTCAATAATATTGATAAGGTCTTCGGCAAGTTCTTTTGTTATGAATTGCCTCAACTCTCCCCATAAATTTATCTTTTGATTATTAATCTTAACTGCTACTTCGTTTGCCGTTTTAAATAATTCATAAAATTTTAATTCCTCGGGCAGCCAGTCAAGCAGCAGTTTAAGCATCTTATATGAATCCGGATTCTTTTTAAGCTCAATAAAAAGCCATTCATTTATAAATATCAAAGAATCCCTGAGATAATCCGCGATATCCTTTAATGAATATACACGCGTATCAGGAGAATGATACAAATATCTTATTGACCGCTGGTTGATAAGATTCTCCGGTAATGTACTATTTATTTCGAATGGAATATCATCACTAGTATTTAAATAACGAAGATTCCCTAATACTGTCTTAAGAGTTTTACGTGCAATATCGTCTTCAGAATATTTTTCTTCTGACTGATCCTGGGTTTTTTGATAATAATCAGTCTCACTAACAGCACTTTTTAAAAAGTATCCGCGGCTGCTTTCCAGAATTATTTTCTCTAACCTCGCATCATCAACATTCTTTTTCGTTAACAGGACCTGCTTAATTGCTATATTATCAAATATTGACATTACAAGGGAAATAACTTCGTCTTTTTTTAAATATATATTCTTTACTTTTGAGTAGATACGGATAAAAAATGTAATGCTTTTTTTAAAGGCCGAATAGTTAACATCTGAATCATCGAATTTATCATTGTGTGACCATTTTTGAATATTTGCAGTCACTGTCGCAATAAACAAAAGTTCGTTTATTTCCAGCAGAAAATCCAATAAAACCGGTATTATCCTGTTATTCAAAGAACCTTCGAAAGTCTTTATATCCTTTTCCAGTTCATTCCTGAATATATTATTCATGCTTCTTTCATAAGCAGTTCCTGCAAATTTTTTATTATGCTCAATATCCACTTCTTTTTGCTCTTTGATTTCCTGTTTAACCAGTTCTATTTTTTCCCAGAGAACGAAATTATCGATATAATTTCTTTCAAAAAACAGCAGTATGTCTTCATAAAGAAATGCGCCTCCCATGCTGCTGGTATCGCATGTCCTTATTTTCCCGTCATATATTTCCAACTCATCGTTAACTTCTTTGATCTTTTCCCGGATCTGGTAATCCCCTTTTCTAGTCCCTTTATCATAGGATAACCTGTCGAGTTCATAAAGAGCTTTCCTGAGAAAAAATTTCTTTTCATCAGCGTGTTTTACCCTGCCGCTAAAAGCGTCTGTATTCCAGGATTTAAGTTTTGATTTTTCCATATGACTCTCATTAAAAATATTTAAGTTGTTGCATTTCTCCTAAAATGTCAGGCGGATTTTGC
>CAZVYR010000288.1:0-5476 GCA_964631555.1 uncultured Leptospirales bacterium | reverse complement strand
ATAATTCTTTTGTAGAAAATAATTTTACCAGTTTTTGTCAATATATTTTTAATATTATTACCGGAATATTGAAGCTTATTTATAATAGGCATGATAAATCCAGAATTACCGAATAAACTGCATGTCACCGGTCATCCTTTCTTAACGCATTTCTTGCAGCATATCTTGCAGCATATCTTGCAGCTCTGTCCACAAGAGTAAAATAGTTATCAATATCATCTTTCTGATTTGATAACAGGTGTCCGCGTACCTTAATAAATTCACAGTCCAGCTTATCGGTCATACTGTAAAATTCCTGGTACAGCTCATAATTGTTGAGACGCTTATTTTGCTTTGAACGATAATCATTTTGCTCAAGCCTGAAACGTCTTCCCTGTAAACCCATGATATTTTGAGAATCCGAATACACAATCACCCTGGTCCCCAAAGCCTGAATTTCAGTCAACGCCCATAATAAAGTCTGCAATTCCAGTTTAGTTGAAGACGTTTGCTCAAATCGCTTCACTTTCACATACGGCTTCAACGAATCCGGCGAAAGCCCGCGTTCAGACACAGACAGGTAAGCCCCATATCCGGTCTTTGAATGAGTATTCACACTTCCATCTATAAATATCATTAGTTCATTCATAAAAAAAATTACAATATTTTATAAAAAAAGGTAATCCGTATTATTTTATCAATATGAATTACCTTTTTTAAAATTCTAATAAATCTGATTTCTTTATTTAAAATTACTAATAGAGTTGTTGCATTTCTCCTGAAATATAAGGATTTCCCCCGGCCTGCAGCAGGGAAAAATCAGTTTTGCAACAAGTCTAATGTTTTTCCATCCAGTCCTCGAATAAAGTCCAGCGGCCAAGCCCATATCCCTTGAAACGATTAGTGTGCACCCACTTCTGTATCAGAATTGAACCAGGCTGAAAATACAGGGGAATCATTAGCGCATCATCCGCAATATACCTGACCATCTGTTTTGTAATTCTTATCTGCGCTCTCCTGCTTGTATAGGTGATCGATCTTTTGCTCATAGCAAGCAATTTAGCAGGTCTTTTAAAACTGGCCAGGTTTGTTCTCGGGGCATGGCCGAACCATGACTGGAAAGTAGCGAGATAGTTATAGTCAGTCCCGCACAGAAACAAAGCCATATCCTCCCAGCCTGTCCCGAAAACACTGCCGTAATACCTGCCCGGATCAGCTATATCAACATCAACGTCAAAGCCCGCGTCATCCATAAAAGATTTGATAACTTCTGCTGCTACGTTTCTGCCGCCTACTTCCGGCAGGACAAGAAGTTTAAGTTTAAGTCTGTTCGCATACCCGGCTTCAGCCAATAATTGCCTGGCTTTTTTAGGATTATATTCACGTCCTTTGTACTTCGCATCATATCCCCATTCACCCGGAGGCGCAACCAGTTTAAGCGGGGTCCAGAAACCATATCCTAGAGATTTTGCCATGGCACTTTTATTAATGGAATATTCAATTGCCTCACGCACCTTTATGTTATATGTAGGCGCTTTAGGGTCCTTGGTATTAAGATACAAAATAATCGGCAATCCAGCCCAACCGGACTGATCCTTATAGCCTTTTTTTACTAGCTCGGACATTTCTCTTACCGGAGGTCCCTGCCAGATATCCGCTTCATGTGCCTGGAACATTGCGGATGCTGTAGTCGAATCTAATATGAAACGGAATTCAACTCCGTCAAGATAGGGATAGCCTTTATCTTTTTGCCAATAGTCCGGATTCCTCTCCCATTTAGTATCAACATCCCTTTTAAATTCAACCAGTTTGAACGGACCTGTGCATACAGGATTTGCCCTTGCCCATTCCTTACCATTTTTTTCGAAAGCGACTTTTGAAAACATCGGAACCCAACCGAGTCCGTATAGCATCTGGTTGTTATATCCTGTCAGGCGAAGGACTATGGTATATTTATCGATAATATCTATTGACTTAACTTGAGTGCCAAATTGAAGTTTGTTTGTATCCTTCAGCAATTTATAGTTCCATGCAACTGAATCGGCATTCAATTCTGATCCGTCAGTAAACCTAATTCCTTTTCTTACACGAATTGTCATTGTCAGCTTTTTTGGATCAAGATTTACAGACTCGGCAAGAAAAGGCACATACTCCCTGTCCTTATTCAACTCCATAATACATTCTATTGCCGGAAAACAAGCACCGTGATCGAATGGTCCCATTTCAGGGTAATATCCTAAAACCTGCGGTCCTGCGCCGGTAACCACTCTTAAGATACCCCCGCGTTGCTGGGCAGATGCAGGTGTGAAACCGGTGAAAAGTACTCCAAATACAATGAGGATAATATAAATTTTAAACGGCAATATTCTTTTCATCTTATTTGAAACCCCCTTTTAAGGATTTAAGTAATTTGCACAGCCATTATAATTTAATTTTGAAAAAAAGATCACCTCCCTTTTACTGAACTTTCATGATAATAGAAAAATATATAGCTTACATAAATTTGCCTTAAAATAAAAGCATAATATTTAATTTAATAGTTAATATGATATATCATGCTTTGTCAAGGGAATAATTCAAATTGTTGTTCAAAACTGAAAACTGGAACCATCCTGATACAATGCCTCGAAATCCAGTAACTTGTTTTTGTCTGCTTCGGAACCTATGTCTAAAATATCCGAAAGAGTCTTTAAAATCATATCCATGTAATTCACCGGATGAACTTTGGTCTCTCTCAATTCATTGGTGTCAAGCATATTGTATTGAATAGATGAGTCTGCGTTCAGCATAAAACCATTTGTATTAGCGGTTAAGCTTATCAATGCTCTCCTTGCTTTTAAAATTGAAGAGGAAATTCCTGATTTTACAGCTAAGAAATTAAAACGTCCACATCGCATTAAGTATAAATTAATTCTATTGAATTCTATAGCCGCTTATCAGCATTTGTAAGATTTTTTGAATAACAACGAAGATTCCGGTTGACTTTTAAATCTCACTGTCTATTACTAATATAATACTTTTATAAGAATAGAAATGAAATGCAATTATTCACTCAAATAGGAGACTTGGGACCAAGCTGGTTCCATATAGCGCTAAGGACACTGGTTCTCCTGTCTCATTCGGAAATCCTGCTTAAAAGCCACATGATTGCGAATACTCTTGGCACTGATCCTACATTCGTTCGAAAAATATTAAAACGTTTTGTCAAAGAAGATATTGTTATTGCGCAGGGAGGCCGCTACGGAGGTTACTCTCTGAACAAAAAACCGGAAGATATAACTGTAGGCGATGTTTACAGGCTGCTTACAAAAGGCAGTCCTACGAATATTTTTTCAGTAAAGCAAACCGGCACAGAAGCATTTATCTCCCTGATTATCTCTAAGGCAGAAAATAAGTTCAAGTCAATCCTTGATGAATATACTGTTTCTGATATTGAAAAATATATTTCCCCTTCCATATCCTCCTCTTACATGCATTCGCATACTAGTTAAAAATAAAAATACCGCGTAATATCCACGATTAATAACAAAATTTAATTGACAGGTTTTTGATATATATATTATTGTGAAAATAGATTCACAATTAAACTTAAACATTTACTGCCACAGATTTCTGCTAAAATCAAAATTGAACAGTCTGAACCTATAATTGAAACAGCTATCAGATTCAATTAAAAATAATACATGTTTTTAACCGGGCTTTTAAAAAATAGTTTCGTATAAAAATAAATATATTTTTACAGGAGGAAACTAAATGAAATTTGTTAACAAAACCAAAATGTTAAGTATTCTTTTGATTCTGTTAATGTCGTCTGTTCCGATTACATGCAGTAAAACTTTCGAAACAGTAAAACCGGAAACAGCCGGTTTGTCATCAGAGACTCTGGCAGGAATTGATAATATTTTTAATCTGGCAGTCAGTAAGGATCGGATTAAAGGTATAGTAGCCATAGTTGCAAGAAATAATAAAATAGCATATTACAAAACTTTTGGCGACAGGGACGAGAGCAAACCAATGGAGAAGGACACTATTTTCAGAATTTGCTCTATGACAAAGCCTGTTACTGCAGTTGCTGTCATGAAGTTATGGGAACAAGGGCATTTTAAACTGGACGATCCGCTTTATAAATATATTCCTGAATTTAAAGATGTCAAGGTGCTTGTTATTGATAAGAAGGAAAAGAAAGGATACAGGCTGGAACCTGCAAAGCAGCCTATCACCATCAAACATCTCCTTACGCACACATCGGGCATAAGCTATGGTTTTTTTGGACGTCCGGTTATCTCCCAGTGCTACCTGGACAACGACATCTCCGATGGCTTCCGTGTTACAAAGGGTACCATAGGAGAAGCATGCAAACGACTTGCAAAATGCCCATTACTCTTTCAACCCGGCGAAGGTTGGGAGTACGGACTTAATTTCGATGTGCTGGGCTACTTCGTGGAAGTCGTATCCGGAATGCCTTTTGATAAGTATTTGGAAGAAAATATATTCAAGCCTCTTAAAATGGAAGATACATCATTTTTTGTGCCTGAAAAAAAACTCTCCCGTCTTGCGGCTTTATACGAACCCACTGCAAAGGGGGGCATAAAGAAACTGGAAACTCAGGTGACAGCACCCGGTATTTTCTCTCCTGTAAAATCGACAGTTTATGATCCCTTATACTCTTATAAAGGGCCAAAGACATATTTTTCAGGCGGTGCGGGTCTGCATTCCACTGCCGGCAATTATCTGCAATTCTGTCAGATGTTGCTGAACAAGGGCGAACTCAACGGTGTACGTATCCTGAAATCCGGGACTGTAGATATGATGACAAAGAATCAAATCGGTGCCCGCACACTGGATTTTAACAAGGGTGCTAAATATGGACTAGGTTTCGGGGTTATCACGGATTCTGCCGTTGCCGGTTCAATTTTGCCCAATGGGGCATACTTCTGGCTGGGAATTTACGACACAAGCTTCTATATTGATCCCGCTAACAAATTGATCGGCGCAACCTTCTGCCAGTTATTCCCAAATATGCAGGTTGCGGAACTTGTCCCGGCTTTCCAGGCTCAGACGCAGAAGGCGATCATTAAAGAATAACAGCCAAAGACTGAAAGTATCGGTTCAAACATAAACTGACTTCTTTAAGATTGAAATACTGATTCCCCGCAGCTTTTGCAGGAAGCCTGCACTTGCTGCGGAAAGTCACCGATTTAATTTTTGTTACTCCGCAGCTTTAAACGGAGAATACTCCGTCTGCTTGAGACGGGGAGCTTAATTTAATAAAATATAAAATTATGGATAAAAAAATGGACTTGAATAGCAGAATTGATCCTGAACTTGCATTGTCTCTTGAAATGATGCCTGTGGAAGGTATGAATTTCAGGGATATTCCGGCAATGCGCACTATGTTCGATAAGATGTTTGCTGACATGGCAGCTATGATGCCGCCTGTTAAAGGAGTTAAAATCAGTAACAGGACAGTGCCGGGACCTGAAGGCTGTCCGGAAGT
>CAZVYR010000287.1:0-5479 GCA_964631555.1 uncultured Leptospirales bacterium | reverse complement strand
CATTTACCGCTGGATTTATTTCATCAAGACTGAAGGACTTGATCACTATGGCACTTTTACTGTTGGTACTCAGGCTCAGACCTCAGGGATTGTTAGGAGGAAAGAAATAAAGTGAAGCCTGTAAATAAAAAGACGATAGCAAATTCCTTAACCAGAATTATTAAACAGCATTGGCCAATGCTCGCCCTTATTATAGTTATTATATTCTTCCCTTTAGTGATAACATCCTATTCTATAATGAGATTAGGAGTCGTACTTGCGATTTATTCAATCATCATAGCGGGGATGACCCTGCTTACCAGGTATCTCGGAATAGTATCTCTTGGGCACGCCGCATTCTTTGCAATAGGAGCCTATACCTCAGCAGTACTGACCGTGAATTACGGGCTTAATCCGTGGTTTGCTATGGGAATAGCAGCTTTATTCACCGTATTTATCGCGTATCTTTTCTGTGCCCCGTTCTTAAAACTCCGTCACATTTACCTTGGTATGGCAACATTAGGCCTTGGCCAGGTCGTTTACATTATGATAAAGAGCCTGGATACTGTCACAGGCGGTGTCGCAGGACTGCCTGATATCCCGTACCTTGCTATTGGTCCGGTGGAACTCAATACCGACTGGCAAATCTTTTTATTAGCCGGAGTTTTTATTATCATTTTCGCATTTATAATAGACAACATAGGCCGGACAAGGCTGGGCCGGGCTTATCACGCAATACGTACAAATGAAACAGCGGCTAAAGCATCAGGAATAAATGTTCAGAAGAATATGCGCGATGTATTTTGTTTCAGCGCGTTTCTTGCGTCCATAGCAGGTTCTATTCTCGCACACTTCATTACTTTTATAAGCCCTGAATCATTTACCATAGATATATCCTTCACAATACTTATCATAGTACTGATCAGCGGAGCAAACATCTGGGCAAGCCTCATAACAGCGATTATCTTAATGGGCTTTCAGGAAGCATCCCGCGGATTACAGGACTTCAGCACAGGTCTTTATGCGCTCCTGCTTATCATTACCTTCTTTGTTTTCCCTGAAGGCCTTGCTTCTGTTATTTTTCCAAGAGCCCGGGCAGCAAAAAGAATGTCAGAAAAATACCTGAATATAAAAGGAAAAAAACCTGAAACTGAGAAACAAAAAAAAGATCAGGATTATGTAAACGATACAATACTGGAAGTAAAAAATATTTCAATGAAATATGGCGGAACCGCAGCACTATCTAACATCTCCTTCTCAGTAGACTACAATCAAATAGTCGGGATTATCGGCCCTAACGGAGCAGGGAAAACAACGCTCCTTAACATATTAAATGGTTACCTGCTGCCTTTCAGCGGTAATGTAATATACCAGGGAAAGGATATCACGAATCAGCCTGCACATACAATGGCAAAGATGGGAATTGCCAGAACATTTCAGCTCCTAAATTTGTTTAAAGGTATGACTGTAATTGAAAACGTTATGATCGGACGTCATTTAAAGGGCAAATCCGGCATATTCAGAAGCGGATTAAGTCTGAGAAGTTCACGCCGCGAAGAATCCGTAATCTGGCACGGGGCAACAAAAAGCCTTGAATTATTAGGCATAAGCAGCCGGGCTTTTGATATAGTGGATAATCTTTCATTCGGTGAACAGAGGCAGGTAGAACTGGCAAGAGCACTGGCACTTGAACCGGATATCCTTCTCCTTGATGAACCGGCAGCCGGATTAAATACTGCCGAAGCCGAAAGATTAGCGGATAACCTGCGTCGAATACGCAACATGGGAGTAACGATTATCCTCGTGGAACACAATATGCCGCTTGTAATGTCAATCTCCGATATGGTATTTGTACTTGACTTCGGATGCGGGATCGCCTGCGGAAGCCCCGAAGCAGTATGCAAAGAGGAAGATGTTATAAAAGCTTATCTTGGTGAGGAGGCATAGAATGCTTTTAAACGTACAGGAACTCTCAGCAGGATACGGCGAACTGATGGTGCTAAGGGAAATCTCCTTCTCAATCGAACGCGGTGAAACACTGGCTGTCATAGGTCCGAACGGCGCAGGTAAAACCACATTGCTCTGGGCACTTTCAGGTATGATCCGGCCAAAGCAGGGGCATGTACTGTTCGATGGAAATGATATTACCGGATTAAGCTGTCCGCGAATTACTAAGCTTGGGATCGGACATGTCATTGAAGGTATGCAGGTTTTCAGTTCGCTATGTGTTGAAGATAACCTTATGCTGGGTGCTTACGGCCAGAAGACAATGGATTATAAAAAACTTGAAGATGTATTTAAGTATTTCCCCGTACTTGAAAAAAAACGCAGACAGGACGCCGGATCTTTAAGCGGAGGAGAAAAACAAATGCTTGCTATCGGCCGTACTCTCATGAGCAGGCTTAATCTCCTTCTGCTCGATGAACCATCAGCAGGCCTCGCCCCGCTTCTAGTAAGGCAATTATTTGGATTACTTGCCGACCTGCGGAAAAAATTCAATCTTACTATTCTCCTTGTTGAGCAGAACGCAGAGGCTGCCCTTCGATTTGCAAACAGGGGTCTTGTTCTGGCCCAGGGCAAAATAATGTTAGAAGGCAGTTCAGAACTTTTATTAAATAATGAAGAAGTTAAAAATATTTATCTGGGAAGAGGTGCGAAATAACTCCGCAGGGAATAGTAAAAAATATTAAAAACCTGTTAATTAAGAACAGGGATAATAAAAAATCAGGAGGTATTAAAATGAAACAAGCTAAAGCAGTTCTGTTGAATCTTTCTGTTTTAATCGCTTTACTATTTTCATTTCCTTTTACAAGGGCGATCAGCCCGGCAATGGCGGCAGAACCGATTAAGCTCGGTCTGATTTGCAGCATTACAGGCTGGGCCGGTTTTCTCGGTACCCCGCAAAGAGATGCCATGCTTGCTGTTGTAGAGGATATCAACAACAAAGGCGGCGTTCTTGGGAGAAAGATCGAAGTTTATGTGGAAGACGATAAAAGCAATCCCACTAACGCGGTTATCGCGGCAACAAAACTGATCCGCGATATCAAGGTAGCCACAATAATAGGTACAACCATTACGGACTCCGGCACTGCCATAATTCCGACTGTCCAGTCTGCGAAGGTACCTTATCTTGTAACCACCCCGGTGACAAGCCCGTTCAGAAAATGGGTCTTTCTGCTTGGGCCCGGAGATGCCAGGCAGGCTGCCAATAATCTCTATCTTACAGTTACCAAACTCGGTGCTAAAAAGATCGCGCTTCTTCACGATACGTCGAATTACGGTATGACAGCCGCTAAGATCCTCAATAAAGAAATAAAAAAATACCAGGGCGTTTCTTTTATCATACAGGAAAAATTCGAAGTTACTGACACTAACATGGTTCCCCAGCTTACCAAAGTCAAGGCTGCCAATCCGGATGTTATCATACTTTACACAACAGGCGGGCCCGGTTCAGTAATCGCCAAAAATTATAAGCAGTTAGGCATGAACACTGAGGTAGTGGCAAGCGGAGCAGTAGCTATGCCTGAATTCCTGAAAAATGCCGGTGCGATAGCCCAGGAATATAAATGGAAAATAATCGCAATGCAGATAATCGTGGCAGAGCAGCTTCCTGTGAACGATCCATACAGGAAAAATGTATATGAACCTTTTAAAAAGCTCTTCCAGGATAAATACGGCAAAGACAAAGCAGTCAATATATTCCATGTAGGGCCGCCGGACGCAATGACCATTCTGGTTAAAGCCCTGGAAAAGGCAGGTACCGACAAACGCAGTGCAATAAGAGACGCACTGGAGCATGTTAAGGCTGAAGGACTTCTGGGCCCGTGCGAGTTTAAACCTAATGACCATCAGGGAGCACCAAAGGATACAGCGATACTCGCAATACTGAAAGACGGGATGTTCATACCATACAATAAGTAGAACGAAAATAAAAATTATCAGCCCGGTAATCAGTTTAGAATATTTAGTCCAACATTATTATTTAAATATAATAGGGTCGCTGCATTTCTCTAAAATATAGGGTTTTCCCCGCCTGCGGCGGGGAAAACCAGTATTGCAGCAAGTCTATTAATATTCATTTATTTTTTAGGCCACTCCGGTTTTACTATAGGTTTTGCAGTACGTTTCTTGCTGACATCAACGACTTCAAACACGCCTTTTTGCCATTGCCCGATCTCCCCGGGATGATTGGCCGATAGTCTTTTTTCATCATACCAGTAAGGCCCTAAAACAGTATCAAACTTTTCTGTGGCCATAATATCTCGTATCTTTTTCTGATCAAGCGTACCTGCCTTCTCAACACTCTGCGTAAAATGCTCCATGGCAGCATAAAAATACAACGAGCCCCAGTAATTACCCATTTCCTGGCCGTATACTTCCCTGTAATGCTCTGCAAATTTCTTTGCCCCTGCAGAAGTCTTAACATTCCACGCGCCTCCGCCCATTATTCCCTCGATCACTTTATCGCCAAAAGCGCCTCTGTAAAATGAAAAAGCAGGGCCGACACTCAGAAAGAATACCCTTGGATTAAAGCCAAGCTCAATAGACTGTCCTGTTGCAAGCATGCATTCCTCCGGGTAACTGAAACCGCAGAAAGCATCTACATTAAGAGCTTTTGCCTGCTTCAGAAGGGTCGACAGATCCTGTACCCCTTGCGGGTAGCTCTTTGACATAACAATCTCAATCCCTCTTGCGGGAAAATCCTTGCTGGCTGCTTCAGTGTACTCAATACCGTGAAGGTCCTCGTGACTGATGATAGCCACGCGTTTAACTTTCAGCTCTTTTAAAATATCGGCAAGAGCGGGCACCTGGGTTTCCGCGAAATTCAGACTCTGAAAAAAGTAAGGCAGGTCAAACTCCTTCAGCTTTGAAGCTCCGCCCGCGCCTCCTATCAGTATGTAATTGTGCTTATTTGCTATAGGAGCAGCCGCAAAAAGCATTGCAGTACTCCATGGAGGCAGAATAAAATCAACTTTATCCTGCATGATCAGCTTCTCAAGGAGTCTTGTCATTGTACCTATATCCGATTTATCATCATAAATAATAAGTTCAACCGGTAATCTCTTACCATATTCCTTAACATAAATACCGCCTCTGGCATTGACATCCTTTACCCAAAGATCATAATAGGGCGTACTTACCACAGCATTGCTTGCGGCTAAAGGTCCGGATAAAGAAACAGCCTGGCCGATGCGTATCTTATCTTTTGGCGGCAAATCTTTAGACCAGGAAAAATCAATTAAAGAAAGCACAGCAATCATTATTACAAATAACGTTAATAATACCCTACTTCTCATTTGAATCCTCCTTATTTTTATTTGAGCAAGAAATTAACAGCCTTTTAAAGAAAGTCAACAGAATTCTCTGCCTTTTTTTTTAATCATACAGACTATCACCTGAATAATTAAAAAGCGCTGCCGGAAGATCAAGCAATGCCTTATTCCACCTTGAATTGTCCCATCATACCATTATCCTCATGTTCAAGTATATGACAATGATA
>CAZVYR010000286.1:0-5506 GCA_964631555.1 uncultured Leptospirales bacterium | reverse complement strand
AGATCCCGTTTATAAGCCGAACTCCAAGGGCGGCCCCAAGGCTGATCCCAATCGTTATCCTGAGCAAACCATCTGGAGTGCCAGCGGTGAGTTCATCCGCTCCGCCTACACCAAGCGCAAGGATGATGACGACTTTATTCAGCCAGGAACCATGGTACGCGAAGTCATGGATGACGCACAGCGCGACCGGCTTGTATCGAACGTGGTTGGGCACCTTAAGAATGGGGTGACCGAGCCTGTACTTGAGCGAGCTTTAGAATACTGGCGCAATATCGACAAGAAGATCGGCGATCGTATTGCCAAAGGCGTACGAAAGGGCTGATCTCAGTATACTGTTGTGAGAGATCAAGAAATAGAAGCCACCTGCTAACAACCGGTTACAGCGGACGGGCAGATACACGGCCCGCCGCTGAATCGATCCGTTGAAACTGTCGAAAAGCTACTTTAGATTGTAGATTCTGAATACTATAAAAATAGTATAGTATCATTTGTACATACTTACCTTAAGGTGTGTGTGAACATGGCCAGCTATGAACTTTATGACTACAACCAGATGAACATGATACCTGTGTTACTTAAGTACCAACTCGTCCCAGGAACCCTGGAATAAGCCATACACTATATTGTAGAAGAACATCTCGATCTAAGCATATTCAATGAGCAGTACAGGAATGACATAACAGACTGGAGAGCAATAGACCCGAAGGTTTTATTGAAGATTATATTATTCGGATATTCCCGCGGATAACATCCTTCACGGCTTTTATTATCATGGAATAAAGTTCTTCTTTGTTAACAGATACTCGCATAATATTTTTCAGCTCACATTATGACATCTTTATGTTACAGAGCAGGCGGTTTTTGATTCGCACTTTTAGCTAAAAGAACCGGTGTCACGGTTAGTACGGGTTATTGTGTCGTTATTAACTTTTTCTTTGATATCTCGTTTTACAAATTTAAATGAATCATACATTAAAGATGCTTATTCTGTCTTTTAAAAGATCAGCCATTGAAGCCAGCCTTGTTGCATTTGCACTCATCTCTTCCACTCCGGCTGCGCTGGATTGAGTAAGATCGTTGATATTTGTAATGGATTTTTTGACCTCTGCTACGGCATTTTTCTGCTCATCAGTAGCCGTTTTCACTTCTTCCGACCTGATGTGCAGTTCTTGCGAACTCCTGTTCACCAATTCTTTTGTAAGCTGTTGTTTTTCCATATTGCTGTTAAGCAAGTTCATCTTGCCGTCTATAGACTTGACACCTTCAATGATTCGGCTTATGCTCTTTACTGTATCCAAAACATTTTTCATGCCGTTTGTGATCTCGTCGGCGTTTTCCCTGCTGAGCATATTAATATCATTTATACTTGAAGCTGTCTGATCCGCAAGCTTGGAAATTTCGTCGGCTACAACAGCAAATCCGCTCACTTTCTCGACGAAGTTATTAAAAATATTCCGAGATTGTTTATTTCATCCTTTGATTCTTCGGCAACAGGATATTTTACATTCAGGTCGCCGGATACGCCTTTGGAAAAAATCTCCCTGAAAAAAGACAAAGACCTCGAAAGGTTTCTGGGAAGAAAAATTGAAATAAGTAATACGATCACTATAAGAACAATAGATATTGCGAGTGAAATGATAATACCGGTTTTCATTGATTTCTGAGCGTTTGCACTGTTTGTTTACGCAATGGTCTTAATTTGCGCATTTAATAAATTAAGCTGAATATTGAATTCCGTCATGCTTTCGTTTAAATTATTAGCAGCCTTATAAGCCATAGTCAAATTGTTGTCCTGAATCTGCTCGTATAACTTTGACTTGATAGGATCCCACTTTTCGTTTATTTGTTCCATTTCGGCAATATAATTCCTCTCTCCCTGAGCTACGTTTTGTTTGATAAATTTAATATGTTCCTTAAAAAAGAACATTTTTGACACGATTTCATTAATGTAAATTTTTGAAGCCGAATCCTGTTCCCCTTTTTGAAGAGCGTTCATTAATTCCAGCATTTTTATTTCATATTTCCCCATTGTTTTTTCGGCTTCAACTGATTTGGTCGTGATTATGTACCTCGTTTGCGATTCCGACAGTTCTTTGCCAGCTTTTGTCAATTCATATATCAGAAATCCTATAGTTGTAACTGACAATACCAATATTATTAAAAAGTTGAGTAATATCCTTGTAACGATTTTCATATTTGAATAATTGAACTTTGATATTCTTTATACCCTTTTTCAATAATATCCATAATTAAAGAATTTTGCTTTACGCTGTATGTGATCAAATCGTTTTGGGAAAAATTGCTATGGATTTAATACTATTTTCTATGAAAAATAAAATAGATCAAGTCTTATTTATTTGTCTCTTTAACTCTATTACTGGAATTTGCAAAATTCGCACGAGATTTTTTTTCCGGTTATATTGAGGAACGTCCAGGATACCAAAAATATGATAAAAGCTTAATTACTTTCACATTCTTGATTGCACTAAATCTTATCGAGTAAGAGATGCGAAATATGGGGAATAGAAACCGCACTTTATTACAGTTAACTGCATGTTGGAATAAAAATGGATGCAATACAGAATCTCTTTATATTATGAATTGAATGAAATATAAAATGATATTTCCTTCAATTAAGAAAAAACAATGACACGTAAAGAATCAAAAACTGTTCACGAAACATTTTTACGGTTTTTTGAAAAACCTACACTTGAGTCATTACGGACATTACTCCAAGAACATGTTGGTGAGTTTTTCAATATGCCCGGGAGATTCTTTTTTAAAGCGTGAGAATCCGCCTGACAGATTGTATACTTTCCGGTAGCCGCGTGAGAAGAGATACGCTAAAGCATACGCGGATTGTACGTTGCCGTTGCATACGCATATTATTTCAATATCCCTGTCTTTGGGCAGAGTGCGGTACTGTGCCGGAATATCTTTCAGTGGTATATTTATGCTTTTGGCGATATGTTCTTCGGCAAAGTTTTCAGGTGTTCTTAGATCGAGGATGATAATATTCTCCCGGGATTTCAGCTTTTGGACGAGCCATTCATGGGACTTCATGTTGAATGATGAGTCAAGGGAGTCTATGAACGCATCCGCCGAATCTTTGTAGTTTGCCAGTGCCCGTGCGGGATTATGGTTATACACGCGGTCTTTGACCACAAAGACTGTATGCGGCACTTCAAGCGCTTCATGAAACATAACGTCGTGGCCCAGGCAGAGCCCCATTTCAACGACAAGATCAATTCCGTCTTTTTTTAGGGCAAGCGCCTGACCTACGGGATTGCAGTTAACGGACTTTCCCATGGATGAGTCTATTTCGTTTTCCCTTATACCGCCGAGGGTGCAGCGGTAAGAGTGTATCTTTATTCCTGAAGAAGTAAGATAATCTGCTGTTTCTTTTGCGAGGTCTTCCATGCTGTAGCAATAGGCTATGCCTACGGTTTCATATTCCTGTAATTCGCAGAACTCGGCAATCTCTTCCAGCCTTGAAAGATTGCCGGCTTTTCCTCCGGCTACGAGTTTATCGGAATTGAGATATGTGCTATGAAAATGGTCATGGCTGTATACTTCGAGCATTTCATCATGCGCGCCTGTACAGTCTTTCCCGTCGGATTTGCATGATTTAGTGCTGCATTTTACGCAGTTCATAAAACTTTACCTTTTGCTTTTTTGTAAACTCTAACGGTGCAGTCAACCCAATGCTTGAGTAATACTGTTTGTTATTATAATAGTCAATGGCTTTTTAACCATTAAACAATCTATGGCACCGACAACTGTCGGCCGGTTTCGGGTTGCTTTGCAGAGAACTCTATTCGTCTTCCCTTGAGTCAGAAATTCTGTCTCCTTTGAACACATTTGCGTTCATGTCAGTACTGATAAAGAGGTTTGCCTTAGGGAAATGTTGTATCATGGCAGAATGAAATTTACCAATACCATTACATTTTGCGAGTTCCTCTTCACTAACGATCAAAGAATCGCGGGTAAAGGTGAACGAGCTGTTGTCGAAAGGCATCCCCGGCCTTTTATAACCGGGAATGACTAGTTCAGCGTTATATGCTGCGTAACGGTCTAAATACCCGGGAAAAAATAAACTAACCCGGTCATCAGGAGCATTTTTCAATTCCTCACGGAAGGCACTTGCCTCTCCATTAGACTAGTTTCCGTCACCCCAGTTCATTCCTGAGCTGGAGACCGCAGCTCCGTTCGGATCAACAACACATGCTCCGCCGTCCAGTACTAAAACCGCTCCGGTCATAAACGAGGATTCGTCGCTTGCCAGGAAAACCACAGCCCCTGAAATTTCACCTGGAGTTGCAGCCCGTGGAAGCGGGCAAAACTTAGTGAGCGTATTCAGCGCGCCTGTGATATCGGTTTTTAATGATTGTGCAAGAGGTGTCATAGCATGCTCCAGCATTTCCGTCCTGACAGCACCAGGGCAGACGACATTGCAGCGGACCTTTGAATGGCCGTAATCAAGGGCAACTGATTGTGTCAAACCGATTAAGCCCGATTTTGATGCAGTATATGCAGGCATTGCAGGGATACAGCGCAATGCTGCCAGGGAAGAAACGTTAATTATCGAACCGCCTCCATTTTTTATCATATTGGGAATAGCGGCCTTCATCATCAGGAAAGGGCCGGTGAGGTTAATATCGATAATTTTTTGCCATTGCTCGACTGGAATCTCAACAACGGTTCCTGGCGGGTCGATGCCGGCGTTATTAACCAGAATATCAATTTTGCCGCCGAATTTAATGGCAGCGTCTGCCATGGCCTGGGCCGATTCCAGCTTTGATACATCACCTGCGAACACAGAGACAGAGTCTTTGGGCAGACCGGCAGCTACCTTATCCAGCAACTCTTTACGCCGTCCGATGATAACAACCTTTGCTCCCTCGGCAACGAACCGTCTGGCAAAATCAGCCCCAAGCCCGGTCCCTCCGCCTGTGATCAGGGCAACTTTTCCTTTTAATCGACCATCCATACAAAGCCTCCTTTTTAATTAACAAATTATTGATTTTTTCCTGCATGCTTAATTTATATTGAAAGGTATATCGAAACCGAACTTATTGATTGATAGGTTTATCGAAACCTATTGATAGGGAATTGATAGTGATATCGAAACCGAACTTTCCTCAAAGTCAACATTATTTCACCTGGTTTTTTAAAAAATCGCCTGAGTTAAAATTCAAAAAGATAAAATAATGCAGTTTTTACGTATTTGGCTGCATCTGCAAAACCCATAGCACTGATTAGCTGCTTAATGTACTATCCGTCCCGGATCAACAGGGTCAATGCCATTCTCCCTTGGCAGGAGTAGGGTATCAGGCATCGTCCTGTTTCAGGCCGTTGCCTGTACCCTACGGGATCGTTATTTACACACCTGCTGTTGTCAGCATAGATATTGCAGATGAAACTATTGTTGCATTTGCATATACGCTGTCAGTGACTATTGCGTACACGTAGTACTCTGCTCCGGGCTCGAGGCCTGTTATGCTGA
>CAZVYR010000285.1:0-5516 GCA_964631555.1 uncultured Leptospirales bacterium | reverse complement strand
TAAGGATAACAGCACAATATATGATTTTTCCCGCGGAGGATAGTTCAGTTCAGGAAAAGAGGCCGGAATCGCAGACTGGTGAAGCTGATAATCTGAATTACCCGGCCTATATTTCGATAGAGGATGCGTTAATCGTCGGAATTGCTATCCCGTTTGAGATAGTGTTCCTTGGTAAAGAAAGGGAGGTAGATAAAAAATTTGTGCTGGATTCAGATCTTATTTTCAGGCTTGAAGGAGTGACTTTTTCTATTTCATCATTGAATCATGTTCATGAAGGCGCAGGTGTAGTGGAGTTTCCCTATAATGAAGCTGATTTTAATTCAGGAATTTTTCATGGCAAGATCTCTTTGGACAGGCTGGTTACGGGCAGCAGGTTGAAGGTTTATTTAAAACAAAAGCACGGGGAACCTCGCCTGATTGGGGAAACCAGGATGGACCTGATGTTTATGGATATTGCAGGCATTGTGTTTTCGCCCGGGTCTTTTACTTCTAAGGCAGGAGAGGAATTTAAGATAGATATTATTCCTTATAATTATCTCGGGAAACCTGTTACGGGTACATTGAGCAATGATTTGAGATTTGGGATTATTGCAGGGAGTTCGGTTTATATTAATGGTCAGGACAGGATTGGGGAATTTGTTATACAGCCTGATTTGTTTAACAGGGGTAAAGCATCAATCAGCATCAGGGCTGAGAAGAAGGGAGTTTACAACATAATTTATCGAAACGGCAAACGGTTTTTTAATAATATTGGCAATGGAACGTGGAATGAGTTTACTTTCAGTATTACTCCTGCTGAGCCGGTGAGATCTGAATTTATTATGCCTGCCGGTATTAAAGCAGGTGAGGAGTTCATGATCAACAGGAATAGTTATGATTTATACGGGAACAGGATTGATTCAGGTGTATTTGATTTCAGGATATATCCTTTCCCGGGAGAGAGTTTGATCGTTAACGGGGTATCTGCTTCAAAGGATATAATAACAATTAAAAACGGCTTTGACAGAATAATAATTTTAAAAACAGGTTTATATACTGTTTTCCTTCCTGGTATAAATAGTATTATCAGTAAAGAGATCATAGTAAAACCGGAAAAAATCCAATGTAGAATAGACAGTAGTAATATAAGACGGATAAAAAATGACAGAAAGATTATTATTCCTTTACAATTCCGCGATGAATATGGTAATCCGCCTGATGTTGATGAGGAATTTGATATTTCCTTTTTATATAGTGCGAAAGGTTCCCTTGGGATTAGCGGGAACGGGATAAATTTGAAAAAGAAGATAAGCAGATCCGGCAATAACAGGATTACTTCTGTATCTGTATTTATTAAAAAGAATATTTCAGAAGGGACAATTGAGGTATTTCCACATGATACTGATTTTCTGAAGATACTTTCTAAGTGGAGCAGCGATATTGTCTTAAAAATTGCCCTGCCTGAGAAGCGAGTGATTGTTAAAAAAATAAAAGACAAAACAATTATAGAATATTTTAAGACTCCAGATGAATATTCCTTAAATGCAGCTAATCTGTCGCAAATATTGAAAAAATACTCGAGTCCGGAATTATATGTAAGCTGGCAAAAGAAAAAAGATGATGCTGTAATAAAATATGAATTTACTTATTACAGGGATTTAAACCGGTTAGATTATCAGGAATGGGATTTGACAAATAAAAAGAGGTTGTTAAGGATATTATGGAAGGATATAAGCGAATCTGAGATAAATCAGGCAGCTTCGTCCGTGGGAAAGGAAATACCGGGGGATAAGGAAATTTTCAGGTAATTTGGTATTCGAAAACGTTTACAGGTCCGGTAGTTTGTATTATTCGGTCTGTAATTCCGGTTCATGTGGTTCAGTATTCTCAGAGGATGCTTTTATTTACGGCTTTGAAACGGAGGGGAGAGATTAACAAGAAACCTGTGAAGAGATGTGGCCCGGTTATTTCTGAAAATATTCTCAGGAAGATATTTACTTTATAATAAAAAATCATTGATTAATAATATACCCATATCTAATATTAAGCAAATTTTGTATTAAACAAATTTTTACATAAGGATAAGAGGTTAAAATGAAAACTCTTAGCAAATCAGCCTTATTTTTACTATTTATATCGCTATCGGTAACGGATGTTACTGCAGGTCCTACTATTATCCGGGACAACCGTGTTACTGATATTGGAACAACTCCGTGGCTTGGCCGCGGTTATTCGATAGCCACCAATACATATCAGTCAGTGTGCATGAAAAATGTCGTATTGACCGAACCTACTTATGATTTTCAGTATGAATTCGTACAGGTTGAGGAAAAGGGTGAGCAAACCACAACCGCAGAAACCACCACATCGACTGAGAAGAAAAAATCTGAGAGAGAATCCTCAAGTTCGTCGAGACGGCATGGTTTTTTCGGGAATAAGAAAACTTCCACGAGCCACCAGACCGGGGTAGATGAATTAGCAAGCAGTGTAAGCAAGACTTCGGTTATAAACGGTAAAACATATTATAATCACTCAATGTTCACACGAATTGATCTTAGATCTTATTATGCTTCACTGGACGAAGGGAAAAGCAGGTTGAGCGATGCTGCGGTTCTTCTTCTTCAGAATCAAGACCTGCCCGGATTTTTCAGCGGTTGCGGGCCTTATTATGTAAGATCTATCGGAAGAGAAGCAACCTTTGTATCCATGTTTACATACAGAAGCGAATCGGAAACAAGGGATGAATCATTCGAGACCCAGTTAAGGAATGAGATTTCCAAATTTGACATTACTTCAAAAAGTGAAAGCAGCGGATGGGGCCTGAGCAAAAGCGCTGAAACCGAAGCTACCAGCACTAAAGATACGGAAGAACAGAGAAACAGAAACGCGTTCCGCAGCAAAGCTGAAAGCTATAATCTCATGATCACTACTAGGGCCTACGGCATGGGAAAAGACAGAAAAGCGACTCTTATTTCCTTTGACATGGATACCTTTAAAACCGCTATTAAGGATGCTTTTCTCGCAATGCAGAATACCGACACAGGTAAGGTTGCGAGTATTGAAGTAGTGCCCTGGGTAGAAAATACCGAGTTCCAATCCCTTGTGAAACTTGAAGTGGAAGAGGTCCCTGTCACCACTACAGGAACCACAGGTGAAACTGCGGCCCCGGCTGCCGGTACTACTGAGACGGGAACAGCAACTGCTCCTGTTAAAACAGAAAAAAAGCTTCTTTACGAGAAAAAGCATATTCTTAATCAGAATGCTGAGTTTTTTATGGAGATTGAGAGGACCGACAGGAACAAGATGAATATGTATTATAAAGCCCGGATGTGTAAAAAGAACCTTGACGCATTAAAACAATCCATAACCGGGGAAGAATTAAAAGAAGCTATGCTTGTAAATCACAGTGGGAACAGCCCCATGCTCTTAACCACTCTTGAAGGAACAGTTAATAATAACAAAGTCGAAGAACTTCTTAAGGATGAAAAAACGTTCATGTACGGAGAGAACGGCGATACAGGCGCGGCAAAATGTATTAAAGAGATTATGAACAGAGGAATTTATAAAGTAAGTTACAGAGAAATTGACGAATGTACACCGGTTTATGAGCAATTGGGAGATATACTTGAGCAACAGATCGATGACTTTTGTATGCCGGAATTGATAAGCTACTGATTAAATTGTTTTCTATACAAATAAAAAAAATTGGAGGTATGGTTTTATGTTGAACTGTCGAAACTCTATATTTGTTATAATTTTAATCTTCTCATTAGTTACTGGTGTTTTCGCAAGTCCGACTATCATTCGTGACAGCAGAGTAAGCGATACGGCAATTACACCAGTCCTTGGCAGGGGGTATTCCATTGGGACTAATACTTTTCAGTCAACCTGTATGGAAGATGTTGTGATCACGGAACCTTCTTATGATTTTACATACTCTTTTGATTCCATGGAAAACCAGGTTAGTACTAATACAACCACAGATACAACCGGGACAAGGGAAGTTTCAACAGAAGAAGGCACTACTTCCCAGCCGCAGTACAGCAGTTCTTACAGATGGGGTTCCAGAAGTTATTCCTGGTCAAAAGAATATCGCAATGTGTATAAAAAGATGGTCTCAAAGGTCGGAACGTTCAAGGAGTCAGGTCAAAAAAAAATTTATACTCATATTGTAAATGTCAATATTGATCTCCATTCATATTATGCTTCGGTTGATGAGTCAAAGTCAAAGATGAGTGAAAGTGCTACGAAATTATTGACCGAGAATGACCTGGCCGGATTTTTTGCTAGTTGCGGACCATATTACGTCAGATCAATAGGCAGACAAGCTGTGTTTCAGTCCTTTTTCGAATACCAGACTGAAAACAGCAAGCGCGATGAATCTTTTGAAGGAATGCTTGAGGAACAGATAAAGGGATTCCGCGTTGCGGTTTACAGCTATGCCAGCAGCAGAGGTGGTAAAACCGATTATTCGGGCCAGTATGAGGGACAGCGGGTGGCTTATGCCGAGCCTAAGAAACAGGAAGCACTTGCTGAGACATTTAATGAAGAGGCAAGCAGCCGGCATCTTATTATTACAGCCATGGCTTACGGGCTTGGAAAAAACAAGGATGCGACCCTTATTTCATACGATATTGATACATTCAAATCAGCAATAAAAGACGCTTTTCTCTCAATGCAGAATCCGCAAACCGGGAAAGTTGAACAAATTGAAGTTGTTCCGTGGGTTGAGAATACTGCATTTCAGAACGCTCTGGATATTCAGGATCAGGATGAATATGTGGATGTTCTGGATAGTGAAGGAAAGCAGGTTATGGGGGCTGACGGTAAACCGGAACAGAGAAAACTAATGCTTTATGAAAAGAAGCTTTTACTTAATGAAAACGCGGAGTTCATAATAGAAATTGATCGTGTAGACAGGAATATAATGAATATGTATTACAAGGCCAAACTTTGCAGAAGAAATATAGATATGAACTGGAAGATAAGAGAGGGTAATAAATTTACAGAGATCAAGCCTGAGTACATAAACGCCAGGGTACAGAATAAAAAGGACCTCTCAAAGACACTGCCTCTTAAAGAACTGGATGATATTGTTTCCGATGCAAGAGTAAAGGAAATACTCAATACTCACAATCAATTTATGTATGGTACTGCAGGCGGTGCCAGCAATTGCATGAGGGAGATCATGAAGCGAGGCATTTACAAAGTCAGCTACAGAGAGGTTGATGCATGCAAACCTGTCATTGAGAATATGGGAGATATTCAAAACGATACGATTGAATTTTATTGTATGCCTGAACTTGCAGAGTAATCGGCAGTTTTTAGTATTATCAAGCTGACAGGAGAAAACATGAAATCGTTTAAGGTGTTGATTACATTATGTTCGGTTTTTACCTGTGCCAGCCTGTTCGCAGGCCCGACTGTTATTACTGATAACCGCATACATGATCTCACTATTACACCTGTTTTGGGCAGAGGGTATTCAATATCCACGAATACCTTTCAGTCCACATGTCTGAAACAGGTAGAAGTAA
>CAZVYR010000284.1:0-5545 GCA_964631555.1 uncultured Leptospirales bacterium | reverse complement strand
TCGATATGCCCTTCTTGTGTTTCAGCTTGTCTTGTTTTCTTATCCGGGCATTCCTGTGTTGATCAAGTTTATAATTGTATCGTTGCTGGCAATGACGTGTGCTTATCTTTCGAGTGAATACCTGATAAGGCCGTACCCAAAGGTTACGGTTGTTCTTTTGCTTGTGCTTCTTATTGTGATGTTTGTTGTAGTGTGAATGCGGGGATGGAAAATGTCTGAACCTTGATTCATAGGAGCATAGCTCCTTTAGATTAGAGGATTAACAGGATTAAAGTAGTGGCTTAATTGCGGTTAGCGTGAATAAGTATGACTGTGGTTTGTTTATGTGCGGGGAGACGGGCTTCCTGAAAGGAGCGGGAATTTGTGTATTTTTATTGACTTTTAACGTTTTACCGGGAAGGTTATTCTTAATTTCACCTATCTTATCGATTTTATCCTGCTTTTTATTTATTCCGTTACGGATATATTCTGGGTTTATTATAGATGTATCGCTTACCAAATGATATTTGTGTTCTGTTTTTGAACGTGGTATTTCATGAATTTCTATTTAATAGAACATTTTGAATTTGGAAGTTGGAGACACTGGCTGAGAGATAATAAGAGCTAAAAGTGAAAAGAATAAAAAGTTGAAATGATGTATTATGGTATAATATTAAATGTAAATAAAAATTTTAGCATTTGAAATTTTTATTTTAATAAAATATCTTGATGAAAAAAGCTGAGAAAATATTAGTCAAAGAATTGTATAGTATTTATTTAAATGCAAAATACGCAATCGAGAGTAACAAAAAAACATATAGTAACCCAAAAGATGTCAAGATAATCTATGAACTATTATATAATAAAAATATTCTCAATCCAGTTCACTTTAAGCCTTTGGTTTATGATTGTAAAATTACTGATCCTACAAAATTAGATTCAAATACTCGTCAGAATAATCTTTGGTTCGAATATACAGGTAAAGGTATAGAGTCTGTTTTTACAATAAAAGGTGAAGAGTATTTTTTTAATTATTTAAATAAAAATTGGTATCAAATATTAAAAGAAAGATGGTGGGTATCGCTTATAGTCGATATTATTGCAATCATTGCATTTTTTATTGGATTGTATCTTTCTCTTAAAGAGTAAAATAAAATAAATAAAGGAAAGTATTATATGATTTTTTTATATAAAAATCAAAAAATAATCCGTCTTCTATTCAAAGCAATAATACTTCTCCTTTGCTGCATCTTCTCCATTTCCTGCGCATCAACTCATCTTCGTACAGAAAGAACCGAAGACATAGACTCCAACGGTAAAATATTTAATTATTTGGTAACAAAATATGATAGTAATAATAATTTAGTCTATAGCTTAAACCACAGAAATAATAAACAGTTGAATTCCCGGATAATAAAATCAATAATAGCCGAATATCTCAACAATGATTAATGATATTATTTATCAATTGCATTCCGGTTAGTTGAATGTTATTATAGAATTATAATTGCAAAGAATGGAGAAATAACATGTCGATAATTATGGAAAAAGATGAAGCCCATAAAATAATTGATCGAATGGCACCAGATTCTACCTGGGATGATCTAATTCGAGAGATATATGTTTGGGAAACTATTGAACGAGGATTAGCTGATAGCAAAGCATGCCGTACTAAGGATGTGAAAGACATAAGATCAAAATACGGCTTACAGAAATGAGAGTTCATATTAGATTCTTCTCTTTCATATTTTCCCTTCTTCTTCTCCCTCTCTCATTATTCAGCGAAGAACACCCCGGTATTACTGAAATCAACAAGGACTGGAGTATTAATATATATCCTCTGATTTTCCAGGACCTGAATTTTTACATAGAGCCTTCCGATAGCGCTGATGAGAAAAATAAAAAAGACGGAATAGGTAAAGGTTCCGATTTGACCTTTTATCCCAATTCCGGAATAATGTTTGGTATTGATTTCAACTACAACGGTTTTGGAATAGCTTTTGTGGCTGAATATCCAAATAGTCAAAGTGAGATTATTGAAGAAGGTAAATCAGAATATATAGAGTACGGTTTATACTATTTTACCAGAAAATTAGGTGTAGAAGTTCATTTTCAAAAATATAAGGGTTTTTATATTGATGAGCCGGAAGAATATCATACAAAAAGACCGGATTTAAAAATAAACAATTACGGGATAAACATATATTATGCCTTATTCAGAAATGCTTTCTCTTTAAAAGCAGCCTTCAATCAGTCTGAAATTCAGGAGAAATGGGCAGGATCGCCATTGATAATGATCTCTTATAACATGCTGCAAGTGGATGCTGATTATTCACTCATACCTGAAGACGAACAAATATATTACAGGAAAGATGCAAATTTTACAGGCGGAGAGTTCCACGCAGTTGATATAGGACTCGGCTATGCGTTTACTTTTACTTTTTATCATTTTTTCCTGACTCCATGTATAATCCTGGGAGGAGGGGCCCGCTACATTGATATTTCAAACGAAAATGAAGATATTGAAGATACATATTTTTCGCTACTTGACAAAATAATACTTAAAATGTCTTTAGGATACAATGGCGAGAATATATTTACCTCAGTTGTCTTAAATTTTGATGCTACCGGATATGAAAAAGATAATATTTATATTGAGACAATGAGCGCATATATGGGATTTAATTTTGGTGTCAGGTTTTAAGATATCTTTTTGATTATGGATAGTACACAGCAAAAATATTAAATTCCTTATTTCATCTATAGTATGACAGAACAGTGAGGAGGTTCAATAAATCTTTAATCGCCATTGCCTGTATTCGCCAGGTAATTAAACCGTTAGTAATAAAATATAAGCTGATGGAGTAATTGCATGAAAATAAATCTAAGCGGGATGCAGGAAACATTATTATTACCTTTATGGAGCAGGATAAACTTCGGTAAAGATAATAACTCTATACTAATTGATCCCATGGCAGCGGAAATCGTTAAAAAGATAAAATATGATTTTAATAAGATAGATAAACATTTCCCCTATTTTCTTCAGCTTCAGAATGCAGTAAGAACAAAGATGCTCGATAATACAATAGAAGAATTTCTGAAAGATAATCCCAAGGCGACGGTTGTTAACCTTGGAGCAGGACTTGATACAACATTTTACCGGCTTGATAACGGGCAGTTGAACTGGTATAATATTGACCTTCCGGACGTTATTGAAATCCGGAATAAGCTCATGCCCGCAACAGACCGTCAAAATAATATTGCAGGCTCTATATTTGAAATGAATTGGGTGAAAGCTATTACACGCGTTAAAGACGGAATTCTTTTTATAAGCAACGGAGTTCTTGAATATTTTCACGAAAGCGTGGTTAAAAAATTCCTGTCGGATACCGCAGATAGTTTCCCCAAAAGCGAAATAGTGTTTAATACAATACGCAGGAATTTTATCAGTTCTTATTTTACAAAAAGAATGATGAAACAACTGGGAATGGAATCAGCAAATACTAAATGGGGAATTAAAGATCCGGATAAAATAAAACAATGGGACAAACGGTTTGTTATACTTGAGAGTTATCCGCTGTTTACAAAAATAAAAATACAGAAAAACTGGGATGCGGATCATATAAAAGCAATGGACCGTTTTGATAAATGGAGGGCTATAAACATAGTCCATTTGAAATTCATGAAATGATAGGAATTTTGGAAATAAAAATACCCTACGAATAAAAAAATCAACTATCTATCTGAGACGCCCGATCCTGCCGGACGATATCCTGCCTGTTCTCTCATCCTCTGAGTAATAACGAAACCCGAGTTTTCCAATGATATTATCGACAGGAACGAATCCCCAGTACCTGCTGTCGTGGCTGTTGTCCCTGTTGTCTCCCATTACGAATATATGGCCTCTGGGAACCCGGAACTCTCTCTTATAAAAACCGGAGAATACTGGTTTCATAAACTGTATCAGGTGTTTTACTCCGTCAAGATCCTCCTCGTAGAGTTTCATATTGCGCATCTCTTTTATTAACCTGCGTTCAATATTTTTCCCGTTTATGATTATATTATGCCCGTCGATCTTTACGGAATCTCCGGGAAGGCCGATCACTCTTTTTACAAAAGGAATTTCGCTGTTGACCTGCGGAGGAGTTTTAAAAGCCACGATGTCTCCTCTTTGCGGCATATCCCAGCGTATCAGATAATGTTCTGTCATGGGGATTCTGAAACCGTACGCGATATTGTAAGAAAATATTTTATCGCCTTCAATTATAGTGGGGTTCATTGATCCTGTAGGCACATGAAAATTTCCGAATACAGACGCTTTAATCAGGAGTAGTAATGCAATAATGAACGCATTCTGGATTATATCTTTCAGCCTTATCCTGATTTTGAACGGAAATTTCATTAACTGTCCTCCGCATTGATATTGGAAATTAATTCATGGTGTTTTAAACAATTTAGTTACCAGTGTACCGGGAGTCAAGTGAGATTTTAAAGGGATTTAAGACCGGATTTTTATGATATATAGAGGCCGGCAGGCTTCTTTTATTTTTTATTAATTGCATAAAATTTAACCACATTTATATCAAACAGACTAATTTCATAAAAAAGTATTGCTTATTTAATTTTTTAAATAATTAAAAACATGCTTGATCTCCATGCAGATGATGTGTATATTTTGTATAAATGATACACATTGGAAAATGAAATGCGTACCAATATAATTATTGATGATAATCTTATGAAACAGGCTATTATTGCATCAGGAAATAAAACAAAAAAAGAAACTGTTGAGGAAGCACTTAAACTATTAGTCATGATGAAGAATCAGACAAAAATAAGAAAATATCGCGGCAAGCTTAACTGGGAAGGCGATTTAGATGAAATGAGAAAAGATAAATGATAGTAGCAGACACTTCCGTCTGGATTGATTATGTTAAAGGACTTGATGCATTACATACTGATATCCTGGATAAGGAACTTACTCGCAGCAGAATTATAACAGGAGATATTATTATTACAGAATTTCTCCAGGGATTTAAAAATGAAAAAGATTATCGTCAGGCAAAAGCAATTATGGATGCTTTGGAATATCATGATTTCGTAGGTAAGGAAATTGCATATAAATCAGCCCAAAACTTCAGAAAATTGAGAAAAAAAGGATTAACGATACGAAAGACGATAGATGTAATCATTGCAACATTTTGTATTGAGAATAATTACTTCTTACTTCATAATGATAAAGATTTTGATTCTATGGAACAATATTTAGGATTAAAAGTCAGAAAATAAGAGTTTTTATTTAACATTTCCTTTAATAAGATTCTTGCAGTATGAAAAAAAGAAAATTGCTATTAATCAATCCTGTCAACCCCGAACGCCATGGCCTTACTGTGAACAAGAGCTCGCGGTTCCCTCCGATCGGCCTGGGGATTGTCGCAGCATTAACGCCTGACTCATGGGAAGTCAAGCTGATAGACGAAAACTGGATTACCTTTGTTTATGAAGACGCAGACCTCGTTGGAATGACTGCATTCACTGCTTCAGTGAACCGCGCTTACGAGATCGC
>CAZVYR010000283.1:0-5594 GCA_964631555.1 uncultured Leptospirales bacterium | reverse complement strand
TTACATGCTCCTTTCATTAAGTTTATTTTTGCATCATCCGCCGTAACATGCGCGGTATTATAGCTTATGGATTATTCCCCCGCCTAACTAACGGCTCAGCTGTTTTTACGGGTAAGAGCAATTGCTTTCAAAAACTTACCGACTTACAAACTTGCACTCGCATTCAAAAACAGAAAAAGCGCGAGTAAAAATCTGGCTGGAGCTGATGTTAGGTGCCTTGGATTCTCAAAGTAAGTGTAACAAAATTAATTTCCGGGAAAACAGTCTTAGATATGTTTTTTCAGCCATTCTTCCATATCAGCCATGACCTGAGGATACTCAGGCTCATTAAATATCTCATGTAAGAGTCCGGCATAGGGTTTAAATGACTTATCCACAGACCCGATCAGATCGAACAATACCTTACTGCGCGAGGCGTCTTCACCGCCGGCACCGGCCATAATCAGTACAGGAAGATAAATATTTTTAACCTTGTTTGTTAATTCCCTCATTATATTCCTCATAACATGATTGGCTGGAACAGGTCCATGATATACGAGGGGGTCGCTGACATAAGCATCTATTACAGACTGATCGCGGCTAAGCATGCTGACTGGAAGGGGTTGGCCAGATGGTGGAGGCTGCATCGGAGGGTCGTTAGGTATAATCAGGCCTCCACCTGATGTAACTAGTCCGGCCAGTTCACCCTGGTGTTCTAAGCAATAACACAAGCTGATAACGGATCCCATACTGTGCCCGATAAGAAATATTTTTTCTTCAGGATTTTCCCGGCGTACAATATTAAAAAAAGTATTAAGATCCTTAATGTAATCATGAAAATCATCTATTTGGACACGTTCCCCCTGCGATTTACCGTGCCCACGATGGTCCAAGGCGTAAACAGCATAACCACGTGGAATGTAGTATCCCACCACATTTCCGTAACGCCCGCTATGTTCGGCAAAACCGTGGGCAACAAGTAAAACCGCCAATGGAGGACTTTCCGGCAGCCAGCACTGATAATAAATATTTAAATCTCTGAATCCTTTAAAATCGGCTTCATGGTGTTGCATGGAATTGTTCCTCCTTTAATTCAATGCTGTCTCCTAAAATTACTCCGCGTTCCTTTGCCTGAATAATAGTGGAAGAAATTTAAACACAATGTTAACAAAAGAATAAACTTTACAGTTTTATTAAACATAAGCGTAAAGGATGATCCTTTACTGTACCGTTTAAAACCATCTAAAAGTTCAGCTGTACTTGCGCGTCAAAGCAATGGCTTCCAGAATCAAACATGCGTTGAATAACACAGGAAAACCTTAGCATAACCAACATGAGCAAGTATTTGACTGGAACGAATGTTATGTGCTCTTAGCAATATCAGCGTTCTGTTTCAACAATGCTTGCTTTTTCTCAATCAGAAGCAGAATTAAGTTTTTTTAAAGAAAGAATTTCTTTTCCCTGATCTAATAATTTTTATCAGTGAAATAATGACCTTTTTAGCAACAATTCATAATCTACCGTTTATTGATTGTCATTACAAAAACAGAAACATGTACCAGGATAAGATGAGTATTCATTTCTATAGTTAGCAAATACACATAACGTCAGCCATCTGCGATGCGAAGAACGAGTTTCCGGCTGCATGTTTTTTTTAAACGGATTTATTCCTGCAGACTATCCTAAAGATAAGGCATCTTCCGGACATTGCGAAACACAGGCCTTGCATGAAAAACATTCCCGGCGCCTCTGAACCCTTATCTTGTTTTTATCAGTGATACCAAACACTCCTTTCGGACAGACCATCAAACAAATACGGCAATTGCTGCACTTATCGATATCCTGCAGTACTGATCCATCATTTGCTTTTTCAGCCGAGAAAATATGCCCGAATGATTTCATGCCGAGTTTATTCATTAACCATTCCGCTTCCGAAGGATAACCGGCGACAATTCCTTTCAGATCGAAACCCAGCATTAAATTAATAACAATCAAACCAAGCATTGGTTTCCAGTACGTGAGAACAGGCATTTTTAATATTATGAATGAGTATAAAACAATAGCGACAATTTCTATTATTGACAATACATCGGCTTTCAACCAGCCGCTCTTCCCGGGCATAACCGGGTAGGCTGCATACAGGAAAAAGCCGGTAAGCCAGAAATACGCGCTGACAAGTAAAAGGCTTTCCGGCGCGATAATTACAGTAACTATGGCAATAGCTGCCCAGATAACAAAATTCATTGAAAGCAGCATTTCCATTCTGAAAAGGAAAGAAAAATCAGCCCTGTTATTTTCGAAAACGGTTTTACGATTTTTTATATAAGCAGGAATATGTTTAGAATAAGCGGGACCCCAAAGCCCTTTTTGCCCAGTTTCTTTTTTAAGAAGTTCCAGGTCAATTCCCGGTGCGGAGAATTGCGGAAGAATTATTTCATTATGATCGACTCTTTCATTTAACCGACTTGTTTTTATTGCCGTTATAACGGAATGAGTGGTCAATTCACCGCCTTCCGATGCGCACCATACATTAATGCCGTTTGCCGGTGCTACCAGCAAAAACACGTTTTCATTTTTTAACGATTTCTCCACCCTTCTGACTGTAAGATGAAAATTAGATGTAAGTATCACCGGTGAATTCCTGTCGGGATTTCCAATAACGCGCAGTCCGGGCTCATCAGGATTCGGGAACCAGCGGCCTGTAAAATCCCAGACGGATTTTATTATTGAGAAATCATTTTCCGGTTTTTTTGCGCCGGGTAAATTAATCTTATCATAGCCTGTATTTTCGGAATTATTCGCGGACAATACAATAAAGCTGTCAAGAAATGAACGTTCTTCTTTAATAATTGAGAAGCCGGCATCTGTGACTTCTTCCGATATATTCTTAAAAGGTTTTGTTCCGGTTTGAGATATAATATATGTAATAACGGTTAAAGGCAGCCTGACAAAAAAATGAATTATACGTTTAAACAAGCTATTGGGTGGGACTTCTACGGCAATGACCAGTTCCCCGCCTGGTTTTAACAGTTTTTTCACCTGAAATAAAACCAGTGATCTTTCTTCGGAATAAAATTCACTGAAAACCAAAGTTGAAACAATTAAATCGAAACTGTTACCGGCAAAAATAGCATCAATTTCAGCTGCGCCCGCATTGTAAACGGAACATTTATCCTGTAATCCGCTTCCGGCAATTCGTTTCTGCGCGACTTCCAGCATACCTGCCGAAATATCAACACCTTTCGCAAACGCGCCTTTTTTTGCCGCATACTCGATAAGTAAACCTGTACCGCACCCTATATCAAGCACCTGCATGCCGGGCCTGACAAAATCTTTTACTATCTGCTTTTTTATTTTTGAAGCGTGCCCGCCTGATAAAAAATTAATACCAATGTCATACCTTTCGGGCCTGCTTTCAAGAATTTTCATGAAGATATAGGAAAACATAATATTATATATCCTCCTTATTTTATTCTTTTGGCTTTCCGCCTTTTTCTAATAAACAATATAAAAGTCAAATCATCTGAATTCAATAAAATTATCAATATTCAAAAGGGATGATTCCTGATTTTCCGATATTATTGCCGAAAGCGTCTTCCATTTCAAGGCGGTCGTCTGTCTGCCAGGGATGAAAAGAGAGTCTCATATAACTTTTGATCCTCGGCCACATGGATCTTATCAGCCCTTTATTGCTGAAAAGATATTGCCGCGCCAGTTTCCTGTGTCCGGTATTCCAAAGCCCGTCTTTTTTCATTAAATATCTAAAGCGCGTGAAAATCAGTATTGAAAGGTCAAATGTGGCGAATAATAAACCGAACAGGCGCAGCGGATAATTTCCCGATAATTTCTGGTACAGGTCAAAACAAACGCTTTTATGCTCAAGTTCTTCCATTGCGTGATAAAGCAGCATATCCTTAAAGGGGGAGGTCGACCGCGTAATCAACCCGGGCTTGATATGGATCAGCATATAGGCGATTGAAGCAGTGTAATGTTCGGCAGCGCTGGTAATTGAAAGGCGCATCTTTACGGACATATGCCTGTTTAACCAGAGATGAACCTTGTGAAGGTGATCACCATAGTCCGATAACCTGGAGTACCCGGTTTTAATCAATGCCTGTGTCCATTTACTATGAAGCCAGCTGTGTGACGCTTCCTGCGTTAAAAAAGCATGCAGATCCTGTTCCAGCTGCTGATCCAACAATCCTTTTTGTCGCAAAATTTCAGCGCCTTCACGTGCAGCATCCATAAAAAAGCGTTCTCCTTCAGGAAAGGTATCCTGAAGAGCATTAATAAAATGCGATGATACAGCGTTATTATCATTCCAGTAACGGTCATTGCTTAATGACGCGTTAAAATCAAAATCCATCTTACGGTTAATAATATGAAGATTTTCCGGACGGTTAGTTTTCTTTCTTTGCCTCATTTAATATTTCCTGTAAACAATATTAATCTCATGAAATATCTTTCAGAATAAATATCATGTACTTCCAACCGGTAGGGATACCGGTTGTTTTTCAATATATTTTCTTCTCACAATTGGGGCCGGGCAATTTTATATAACGCTGCTCTTCAGCCGTAACGATTAACTGCCAGCTGATAAAGCCTTATTGGGCGTTATCTTTCTACAAGAAGATATTTTACTGGAAAGCCCAGCCTTCTATTGAATAACTCCTTCTTTAATTTGAAATTCAATTTTGATAAAAAAGGCAAAATATCAACTATATGACAGCCTTGACTGAGCGACTGAAATTTATCAAACAGACTGACCCATGTTCGACCAATGAAGTCTGTCGGCCTGTCCATATATACGGAGAAAAACAGACCTTTACTTTTTAAAATTCTTTTTATTTCTTTAAGAATATTGTTAAAATCACTCTCTTGACAAAAATCAAAAAAACAATTTGTAAAGACTGCATCAAAGTGACTATCGTCAAATGGTATGGAGAAAAATGGTTCTACACAAATTTCCAGGTTTTTTATGTTATGCTGAAGTGAATATTTTTTTGCTATCTCTCCTAAAGCCTCAGAAAAACATAAGAGATGTGATTCTCCGTTTGGATTTGCTTGCGCTAAAATCTTTATTCCTCTGTCTGTTGGCGGAGAAATTATCAATATTTTTAATTTCTTTATCCTTGAATCCTGTACTTCCATAATTCTGGTTCGAATTTCCATAAACCTTACCCAAAGATCAAAAAAACCAGATATGGCAAAATAAGATTCTTCTAGCTTCGTTTTTGATCTCCTCAAATTCACATAACGGTCGACGCATCAGCGGCACCGACAGAGGGAACGAAGTTCCCGATGGAGGTGTCCGGCTGCATGCGATGATGGCCGGCGCGGAGCGTCGGGCAGCTTCGCATGTTAATGCGTCGACCGATGGCACGGCGCGAAGCGTCCGTGCCATCTCAAAATTCAGGAGTGCGAACCGCGATATCGACTTCCGAAAAAATTGAGCGCGACCTCAGGAACATAACACAAACGCCGCGCAATCGCGGTTCACATCTGCTGGAATTTATTGTTAGCCACATATAATTATTTAAACGATTGTATAAATTAATTTAAAGCTTTGGCTATAATCAATTATCATTCTATTCTACTTAATATTATAAGTCCGC
>CAZVYR010000282.1:1214-5603 GCA_964631555.1 uncultured Leptospirales bacterium | reverse complement strand
ATTGCCTCACATTTCCAAATACCAGGGCAGACAGGCTGCATGTTGTAGATTATCTTTCAATTCTTATTATCAGAGGAAATATATGAAAATAGAAGTGGACAGGGATTTATTACTGAAATCGATAAACATGGTGGATTCACTTATTCCATCCAGAAGTGTTAATGCAATACTTGCAAACTGCCTTTTTAATGTAAATAAAGATGAAATGGAAATTGCATCCACAGATAATGAAATAGGAATTAAAACAACTCTAAAAGTTTCTGCTGACTCCGAACTGTCCTTTACGGTTAACGGAACCAGATTTTCCGGACTTCTCAAGGAATTGCCTGGTGGAATTGTTACAATAGACATTGATGATACCTTTCAGATTGATGTAAAAACTAAATCATCCGATGTTAATGGTGACTTCACACTTATCGGTACAGCAGGAGATGAATATCCTGAAATCCCCGACTTTCATGAACAGGGCTCAATGGAAGTAGATCAGGGTGAACTTAAAAATATGATCAGGAAGGTCATTTACGCGGCGGCCACTGATACCATAAAACCGTTTTTCAACGGTGTTTTTTTTGTCTCTCAATCAAGAGAAAACTTAACTTTAGTAGCAACCGATTCAAGAAGATTATCAATTATTACACGTAACCTGAAAAATGAAATAGACCTTGATGAAGGAATTATTATTCCTTTAAAAGCTATGCATGAATTACAGAGACTCCTCATCTCGAATGGAATGTGCCAGTTTTCCATACAGGAAAACCAATGTTTTTTCAAGATAAACAACACACAGTTCGTCACGAGAACCGTTGACCATAAATTTCCTAATTATAAACAGGTTATTCCCAAAGAACACGAAATAAATGCGATAATTCCCAGAGGCAAATTACTTGAATCTTTAAGACGCGCCTTGATCTTTACAAGAGCTCCAGCATATACTATAATTTGTCATTTAAAAAAGGACCTTCTGACAATAGAAGTTAAAAATTCAGAATCAGGGGAATGTATAGAAGATATTAAAATTGAATCCGATATAAATGATGAAATGATGATCGGATTAAATGCACAATTTTTATATGATTCAGTAAAAGAAATGGATGCGGATACTATAAACATTGGGATTACCGGTCAAATGAGCCCTGTGAAATTTGTCCCTGATAATGATCCTGATTATATTTCTGTTATCATGCCAATAAAGATCAAATCTCAGGAAAATGAATAATTCCTCACCTCTGACACAAATCGGATAAAACACTATTTTTATCTTTATAAGAGGCCTTTATAAAGATAATGAGAATGAATTGTTTATTGATCAATATCACAAAGATTCAGATATATTAATTTTTCTTTATCCTTTTCAATTGTAACCTTTCTGTAGGAAATCTTTGTCAACAATCCCTGTAACAGGAAACATTCATGAATCCCGATTACCGGGTAAAGCATTACGAAGAATTTAACGAGAACTACTAATTATAAAGCTGCAGACGAGGGTTATTATAAAAAATCCTCCAAGTGTGGATTAGTGCATATGTTTATTAAGGAACTTACGTTAAAAAATTTCAGAAATTATAAGAATATTTTTATAGAATTTACACCGGGTATTAATTTAATTACAGGAATTAACGCAACAGGTAAAACAAATATTCTGGAATCCATATCTATTTTAGCAAACATTAAATCATTCCGAAATGTCCCGGATAATGAAATAATCAAATGGGGAGAAAATTTTTATTTTTGTTCGTTATTACTGGAGAGTTCACCTTTTAGAAAATTTGAAATAGGATGCTCATATATATCGAATATTATAAAGAAAAAAGCAAAAATAGACAGCATCCCAAGAAAGCGGATTGCAGACTATTACGGGAAATTCTTGACAGTGATTTTTTCTCCTGAAGATATTACTTTAGTAACCGGCTCCCCCGATATTAGAAGGAAATTTTTTGATGCTGTTATCTCCAAGGTAGACACAAAATACATAGACACACTTTCAGACTTTAAAAAGATTACAGTTTCAAGAAACAGGATATTAAGAGACATAAGAGAGAAAAAGAAAAAAATATATAATGACCTGGATATATGGGATAATATGTTTGTAAGATGTGCCTCTATTATCCTGAAAAAAAGAATTGAATTTTTAAATAAATTCAACTCCTCTTTTAAAGATTCCAGTCTGTTTATATCAGGAAAAAGGGATTCTCTTTCTATTGAATATAAGCCAACATTTACTTCCTTTGAAAGTGACGATATAATGAAAGAACTATTAAAATCCAGAAATAAAGAAATATTTAAAGGATTTACCAGTGCAGGCCCCCACAGGGATGATTATGTATTTATTGATGAAGGGCATAAAATTTTTAAAAACATTGCTTCCCAGGGGCAAAAAAGAACTGCAAGTATATCATTAAAGATAGCAGAATATAAATACATTGAGCAGCAATTAAAAGTTAAACCAGTCATTATAATGGATGACATGTTTGGCGAACTGGATGAAGAAAGAAGACATAAAATCACTGATGTATTTAATGGGAACCAGGTTATCATCAGTTCGGTAAATGCCGACTTGATTTACAGGGATCAATCCATAAAAATTCAAAGATTCCAGGTTGCCCCCGGAGGTATTATAAAGCAACTATGAAATTCAGGATTAATAAAAGAAGGCAGAACAAAACAATTTCCATTAACTCTGCAATATCATTAATTCTCGAAGAATTCGGATTAAAGGGGTCAGTAATAATTGAAAAGATCAAATTAAAATGGCAGGATATTGTAGGTGAATTGATGGCTGTTCACTGTATACCTGATAGAATTTTTAAAAATATTTTATTTATCTCAGTTGACCATCCGGTATATTCAAATGAGTTGTCCCTAATGAAAAATATTATCATTCAAAAAATAAATAATGAATTCGGGACTAAAATGATAAAAGACATTAGACTAGAAATAAAGAAACTTGACTGGCAAAAAACAAAATTAAAACATTTAAAAAATAGTAATTAAACATTATTGACGGAAAAATGACATAAGGCGTAAAATAATGCATATACATGCAGGCAACAGGAAAATCGTTTCCGATAAAAATATTATCGGAATCTTCAATACTGAAACAATACTTAAGTCTGCTGAAAACAGCAGATTTTTCGATAAGATTAATATCGGTGACAAAACTATTATTATTGATAAATTAGATAATACTATAACAACTGGCGTCAGTTCGTTTACGGTTATTCATAGAACAGAATTAAAAGGCAATATAGTTTGGAGAAAAAAGAATGAATCAGTCTTACGAGGCAGATAAAATACAGGTACTTGAGGGTCTTGAAGCTGTAAGAAAGAGACCCGCAATGTATATTGGATCAACGGATTTTAATGGTCTTCATCACCTGGTATATGAAGTTGTCGACAACTCCATTGATGAAGCACTTGCCGGATATTGTGATAATATCTCGGTAACAATACAAAAAGACAATTCCATTGTAGTTATTGATAACGGCAGGGGTATACCTGTAGGTATTCATTCTGTATATAAAAAATCAGCACTTGAAATTGTATTAACTAAACTTCATTCCGGAGGCAAATTCGATAATACTTCATATAAAGTCTCGGGAGGCCTTCACGGCGTCGGAATATCTGTTGTTAATGCCCTTTCTGAGAAACTATCAGTAGAAGTATACAGGGACGGGAAAATATATTACCAGGCATATAACAGAGGAGTGCCCGAAAGTGATGTGAAAGTTACAGGGCAAATAAAAAAGCAAGGAACAAAGACGACCTTCTTCCCGGATAGCAAGATATTTGAAACAATAGATTTTAATTTCGACATTTTATCAAAAAGATTAAGAGAGCTTGCTTTTTTAAACGCCGGATTAAAGATATCTTTGCGGGATGAAAGAAATAAGGGTAAAGAGCATGTCTTCCAGTTCAAGGGAGGCATTGTATCTTTTCTGCAATATTTAAACGAGAAGAAAACTTCAATATCCAAAAAACCAATATATTTTCATTCTCAAAAAGATAACATCGATATTGAAGCTGCAATTGAATACATAGATTCATATAATGAAACTGTATATACCTATGCTAACAATATAAATACCCGTGAAGGCGGGACCCACCTCTCAGGCTTTAAGTCAGCCCTTACCAGGGTTTTAAATGATTTTATAAAAAAAGAAGGGTTTGAAAAAAAATTACCCAACCAGCTGACAGGTGAAGATGTAAGAGAGGGCTTGGTTGCAATAATAAGTGTTAAAATACCTAACCCCCAGTTCGAAGGCCAGACAAAGATGAAGCTGGGGAATAGCGAAGTAAAAGGCCTGGTTGAATCCGCGACTAATGAAAATTTAAGCCAGTACTTTGAAGAAAATCCCCAATCCCGGGTGGCAATCCAGGATTGGTACAAAA
>CAZVYR010000282.1:0-1204 GCA_964631555.1 uncultured Leptospirales bacterium | reverse complement strand
GAATCCTATGCCAGGATAAGGAACATCGGTGTTTTTGAAGAAAACCCCCAGATAATCAGAAAGATACTTGAGAAATGTATCCAGAGCGCGAGCGCGAGAATTGCCGCAAAGAAAGCAAGGGATCTGACAAGAAGGAAAAGTGCGCTTGAGAATGACAGGCTTCCCGGGAAGCTCGCTGACTGCTCTGAGAAGGACCCTGAACTATGTGAATTGTTTCTTGTTGAGGGAGATTCCGCGGGCGGTTCAGCCAAGCTCGGCAGAGACCGAAAATTTCAGGCTATTCTGCCTTTGAAAGGAAAGATACTGAACGTGGAGAAATCGAGACTTGACAAAGTGTTATCCAACGAAGAAATTAAAACCATAATCACAGCAATAGGCACAGGAATTGGAAGCGATGAATTTGATATTTCTAAGGCCAGGTATAAAAAGGTCGTGATAATGACTGATGCGGATGTTGACGGTTCACATATCACTACTCTGCTTTTAACATTCTTTTTCAGGTATATGCCTGAGATCATTAAAACCGGGTGTCTTTATATTGCCCAGCCCCCGCTTTACAATATAAAGGCAGGCAAAGAAGCTGCTTATGCCTACACTGAAGAAGAAAGGGAAAAATTTATAAAAGAACATAAAAATGAAAAAATATCGATCCAGAGATATAAAGGTCTTGGTGAGATGAATCCTGATCAGCTATGGGACACAACGATGGATCCGGAAAAGAGAACTATGCTTCAGGTGAGAATGGATGATGATATTGAAGCTGAGGAGATATTTTCAATTCTAATGGGGGATATTGTTGAGCCCAGGAGAAAATTCATTGAAGAAAACGCAAGGACAGTAAAGGATCTGGATCTATAGGGTATCAGATCTATTTATTTATATTTTTAACAATTATAATATAAAAATTCAATCAATGTAAAAAAACTTAGTGTAAATTTTTTTAGATTTAATAACAGAAACCAATGACAGACAAGAAAAAAGACGAAAAAACAAATGTGCTGGATGTAGAGATTGAAGATAAGATGAAAAGCTCTTATCTCGCGTACGCTATGAGCGTTATTGTAGGCCGCGCCCTTCCGGATGTAAGGGACGGTCTTAAGCCGGTACACAGAAGAATACTTCACGCAATGAATGAACGGGCCTGGAGGAACGACAGGCCTTATGTCAAATCAGCAAAGATAGTAGGGGAAGTAATCGGTAATTT
>CAZVYR010000281.1:0-5612 GCA_964631555.1 uncultured Leptospirales bacterium | reverse complement strand
TTTTGCTGTGGCCATTTTGGGGTACCTGGTTTCGTGTTAGCGATTATTTTTTAGCGCGATATTAATATATACAAATGGTTTTTAATGGCAAGCGATTTTTTGAAGAGGGAGCTGAAGCACAGAAGTTCCATACAGAAGTTCCATGTTGCAAGTTCCAGGTTCCAGGGAAAAGAATGATGGGGTTTGGAAGAGAGTTTAGACCTTGGACTTCATTGCTTGTATTTAATGGATATTTTGTTCGATTAAATACAATTTGACAGGCAAAGTTAATGTATCACTATTCCCAATCTTCGAGCTGTAGGTGAGGTATGCGACTAAATTCTCCGGTATTATGCGAAACAAGAGCAAAATTATGTGCAAGTGCGATGGAGGCAATCTGTAAGTCATAAGGCCCTATTGGTAATCCCTGTTTTTCTAAAGCTGCACGGATAATCCCATAATGCTCAGCAGCTATAGTATCAAAATTAACTTCCTGGAAATTGGAAAGAAAGTCTTTTAATACAGTAATTGATTTTTCGGGATTATTGCTTTTTCTGGCTCCATACTCAAGCTCACCTCTTACTGCCGAACAGATAAATAAAGATGATAAATCAATATTTTTAATTTTATTTTTGATAGATGTGCTTCTTCCGGTAAGAAAGCGTATACAGACATTTGTATCGAGAAGATAGTTCATCAGAATTCTTCTCTTATTTGCATTTCCCCTTGTGGCGCTCGTTCAGGAAAGTCCGGGAGAGCTCCGAAAAAGTTAGTTATATTAGATGAAGTTTTTTCTTCCTCAATGGGCAGGAAAATTACCTCAATATTTTTCTTCTGGAATTCTTCGGGGACGGGTATTGAAGCAGGAGCATTTTTATAAGTAGATTTGACAGCATTTATATTTATCTCCTTAATGTGAATATATAAATAATATAGTAAAGATATGATATTACATAATGCTAGTCAAGCTATAATTGGGGTTTGATAATGCAAAGAATATGTAAAGACAATCAAGTATGATTTAGAAACGGAGTGGAAGCGACTCTGAAACGGAGGGGAAGAAATTAAGAGAGATATTTTGTATGATTATAATACCTGTTAAGGGCTTTTCGTTTTCGGGTATGCAGGGGAATTCGGATTGTTCTTAACAATAAGAATATATATTTATAATGTTGTTTTCGTTGCCTTCGCCTTTTTCAAAAAACTTCCATCCTCTTTTTTTGTAATAATTGCCGAGCCTGGTCTTCCCCTCATCCGTGAACAAATACAGTGTTCCGTAACCGGAAGTTTTTGCTCTCTCTGTTGCCGCGTTGATCAGGAGACTGCCTATACCGCGGCTTCGGTAATCAGGCAATACAAAGAGCGACGAGAGCCATGGATTCAGATCTTTCCTTGACCAGAGATCGTTCAGCTTGAGTGTGACCATGCCCACAGGCATATTGTCTTCGATTGCCGCCCACGCGACAGGCAGTTTGGCATTATTGATCCTGTCTTTATATGATTTAACGATAAGATCGAAGTCTATCGATCTTGCCGTATACCATTCCCTGAATGCCCAGAATGCGAGGATTGGCGCGTAATCGGGGAATTCTTTCAACGGTCTGATCTCTGCCATAAATATAAATAATCCGTTATTTTTTCAGTCCGAGAGTGCCGCCGGGATTTAATATTCCGGCTGGATCAAGGTAGTTCTTGATGGATTGCAGTATGCCCATACCTGTTTCATCCAGTTGTTTTTCCATCCATGGGGCAAAGTCTTTGCCAATGCCGTGATGGTGGGATATTGAGCCATTGTTTTTCACGATAGCATCAATAATATCCTTTTGAAATTTTTTATAGTCTTCTGTTTCATTGCCCTTCTTCATGGGAGAAATGAAAATGAAATAAAGGTTCGCACCGTTTTCATAGAAATGGGATATATGGGTCATGCAGATCGTATGCGGCCTTTCTTTTATAATTTTTCTTACCCCATGCCATAGCGACAGGAGGTTCTCCCATGTAACTGCTGTTTCCAGGGTGTCGGTAATAAGGCCGAGATCCATTAAGGGATCTCGCAGGTAAGCGCTTGTGTATCTCTGCTCGAGCCATTTTTTGGCAGGGCTTTTGCCGAGGCTAAGGGAACCGTTACCCCGCGCTGTTTTTTTTATTTTTTTAACGATTGTTTTTACGTATGATCTGTCGCCTTCAACAGTTGCCAGTAGAAGGCATCTTCGCATTGGTTTGAAACCAAGCAGGCTAAGCACCCTGTCCGCGAAGGTATTATCTATTCCGCTGAGCCTTAATGATATGTCAGTCTCTTCAGGATCGGACAACCTGAGCACACAGGGGAGGCCGAAACGGCCCTGCATTATGTTTCTTACGACACTGAGTGCTGATTCGAAATCTTTAAATAAAATGGATACCAGGCGCGTATTCAGGGGCATGTGTTTCCTGATCTTTAACACTGCTTCCGTGATTATTCCGTACGTGCCTTCGGAGCCGGTCAGTACCTGGTTCAGATCGGGGCCCATGGCTGCCCTTGGGTAATCTTTTGTTTTAATGATGCCTGCGGGTGTTATCATTTTTACGGAAAGCACTATATCCTCGATCTTGCCGTAGCCTGTTGAGGCCTGGCCCGCGCTTCTGGCTGCGATCCAGCCCCCGGGCGTGGAATATTCGAAGGATTGGGGGAAATGCCCGCATGTGTATCCCTGTCCGTATTTATTCAGATATTCTTCGAGCGCGGGCCCGTAGATGCCGGGCTGGAGAGTGACTGAGGAATTGATCTCATTGACTTCGATGATCCTGTTCATGTGTTTTGTAAGATCGAGCGATATGCCACCTTTCGGGGTTTCGAGGCCTCCGGTCACGGAGCTGTGGCCTCCGTATGGAGTAATGGCGATTTTATATTTTTTACATAACAGTATTATCTTTAAAATGTCGTTCTCGTCTTTAGGGTAAACAACAACATCAGGTGGATGGTCGATCTTGCCGTGCCTGAGCCTCAGGAGGTCGTAACAGCTTTTCCCGTATGAGTGGGAAGCTCTTTCATAATCGTCTGTGCTTACGTTGTCTTTGCCCGCGATTTTCACAAGGGATTTCTGAAAATCATCAGGCAGCCGGCTTTTTTTATTAAGACGGATATTATTTTCACCGGAAAGGTGTTTGTTCGCGGGTTCTGTGCTGTCAAGGTTGAAGCGGCTTTTAAGGAGCCCGGACATGTTGGAAGTAAGCTTTTCTATGTGATCAGGGTCTCCCCATTTGAAGATGTCTCTGTATGTTTTTTTCATGTCTGTGTTTGAGGTATTCTCAGAAAATTGTTTACCTCATTGATCTCCTCTTTTACCCGGTCTTTGGCCCATCCGAGTTCGGAGGCGGCTATGTTTGCTATTTTCTTTAATACGTCATTACCGGGATGCCCCAGCGTACCCATACCTGTTCTTCTAAGGAGAATATCCATTAGTTTCTTGGCCATCTCGTGTCTTGCGGCGTAAGCGACCTGGGCAAGTATTTCTCCGTCCGCGTTTACGGATAAAGCCATGTTCTTATGTTCTCTCGCGATCTTCAGGACATGCTCAAGCTCTGTGCCGTAATATCTTGCCAGGATGTCTATTGTGTTTTTGCTAAAGTCTTTGTTCGTATTCTTCATTTGTTCTATAAAAGGCAGGAGATCTTTTATTTCGCATCCTGATAAATAATTTATGTCTGTGGCAGAGGGACCGGTTTCCCTTTTCATTTTTTTATCAATTAGATCAACTGTGTTTACCGCAAGATTCCTGCTCGTAGTGTATTTTCCTCCTTCAACAGTGACCAGGCCTTCGAATCCGTCCTTTCTGTTGTCGTGTATTTCATATTTCCTGGAAGAAGCATATGTTCCCTTTGTCTCTGTGTCGGCGATCGGCCTGAGCCCGCCGTAGGCGTGTTTTATATCCTCATATTTAATGTATGGTTTCGCATAGGTCTCGTTTATATCGCGGATAAATTCTTCTATACTTTCTTTTGTCACCTTGTACGCGTCAGGGTCCCCATTATATTCTTTATCTGTTGTTCCTATCAGGGAATGATTGCGCCATGGGAGGACAAAGAAATGGCCGCCTTTTTTTGTTCTCAATAATAGAGCATGCCCTTTACCGAGAAGCGGAGTGATTATGTGTATACCTTCCGAGCGTTTGATATGGTTTGTGGATTGCCCCTTTTCAGCTTTGTTCAATATTATGTCCGCCCACGGGCCTCCGCAATTGATTACGATCTTCCCGTTTATTTTTAATTTTTTCCCTGAGAGATTATCCCTTATCCATACTCCGGAAATTTTTTTTTCCGCTTTATAGGTGAAATCAACGACCTCCGCATAATTGGATACGTTCGTGTTATTTTTTATTGCGGATTTTAAAAAAGCGAGGGTCAGCCTGTCGGGACTAATGTTCTGGCAGTCGTAAAATATCATTCCTCCTGTCAATGATTCGGGATTGATGTCAGGTTCAATTTGCAGGGCTTCTTTCTTTGATATTGAGATATGATTCGGTATTCGTTTGGTGTTGTCCCAGGTGTTCTTTTTGTCATAAGAAAGCATGTCATACATTATAAGGCCGGTTCTCATTATGAATTTGGCGGATGCCAGGTTCCTGTACGTGGGCATCATCATCCCGATAGGGTATACGAAATTCGGAGCAATGTTCTCAAGAATTCTTCTTTCCCGCAGGGATTCGCGCACAAGGCTTATCTCAAAGTTCCTGAGATACCTGAGACCTCCGTGGATGAGCTTGGATGTTGCGGATGAAGTACCGCACCCAAAATCGCATTTGTCTATGAGTGCGACGCTATACCCTCTGGCTGATGCTTCATAGGCTACGGCTGAGCCGGATATTCCCCCTCCGATTATAATGATATCATATTCCCGGCCGTTGTAGTTTTCAATGAATCTGTCCATAATTTTATCTTCCTGATAGATCGCATAAGAGTGCCAAACAGAAATATCTGAATATTATGTATCAAACAGGTTTGAATAGCAATTATTATTTTATTACAGGGCTGTGCATTACAGGGGGGAGTAAAGTGTAGTATCTCGGGGTATTTCCGGTTTGTCGTTTATGATTTGTTTATGTTCCTGGAAATACCCCTTGGGTAAAAAATAATATTACAGGAGAATTATATTACTTATTCGGACATGTCTTTTAATTTATCCTGTAATTTCTGCATTTCCTTACTGTCTGCAGCAGGCATGTTCTCAATCATTTTGTTTACCGATTTGGATGCAACTGATGCGCACGTAAGCGTGCTGATAAGTATCAATATCGGGATAACAGCAAGTACAATTGAGACGACTTTTGATGTTCCTTCTTTTGCGGCCAGAGAATTTACGAGAGCATTATAAAGCAGGTACAGGCCATAAAGGCTGACAATTAGAGTAATGAAGGCTCCAAGGGCAAAACTTATCCCTGTAAAGAAACCTAATACTGCGTTAACGGGGCTCAACACCATAAGGGATGCTGTAACCCTGACATTTGCCTCATAAGCAGTGCTTCCGCCGCATATAGCAGAGATTATCAGCATTATTAGTCCACCGATGAACAGACCGATAAATGCAGCGATCAATGCTCCTACAATGATCATTATTCCACCAGCTCCTGCGCCGAAGAACGTGCTCGCTCCTACGG
>CAZVYR010000280.1:0-5683 GCA_964631555.1 uncultured Leptospirales bacterium | reverse complement strand
GATATTTGGTAATTGTGTTTAGAGTTTGACTTGATGTGATGTTTGTCAGGGGGGGCCGGATAAATAGAGATATTATATGAATCATGAATTGTGTGATTTTCTACGAAGCCCACGGTTGAAGGGATTGTTGACAAACGACATAATACTTGTAAAATAACCGTGGGCTAGCCGGGGGATAATTATTATTTTCAGTAGAATAATGATTGGCACATAAATGCTAAGAAGGATAAAATTTTATGGAAGACAACCGGATGCTATTCTTTCGAGACATATCTTTTTGAGAAGGGAGAGTATCTCGTGCGTTTAGGCAACTGGCCGAGAGGTCGGGAACTCTCGGAAAAGCATCTGGCCATAGCTTTTTATAAGGACGGGAAGCTGCTTAAAAGCTACAGCACTAAAGACCTGGTAAAAGATCCTAAGGCATTATTCGTAACAACCGGACATTACAAATGGCAAAAGGGCAAACTTCAATTTGATGACGGTATGGCAACTTATATAAATAAAGACGGGAAACAGGAAACAGATTTCGTCAGCCGCGTTATTATTGTTACAAAAGATAATATTGCATATATGTTTAATCTTAATGATGGGGAAATTTTGATGCAGCAAAAAGTGGAAGAGTAGGTCTTCTGATTGCTGCTTTGGGACGGCTGCAGCCGTCCCTGGATGCAGTATTGACATTGTGTAAAATTGCCACAGGGTGCTTTACGAATGTTAAGCATGTGGTCAAACGCAAGAAATCGATATAGTGCGCCAAGCGCAGCTTGGTGCTTCTTATAGAGTGAAAGTGAAAGTCTTTATCGGGCAAAGCCTAACCAGCAGCCCGTACCGAGTGTTGGTGGGAGGAGGGAAGTCGTTAATCCGGGATAAGTCCTGGGTAAAGCCAGTTAACCGGATTTCCTGCCCGGAACCTGACAGTTAGGTCTTAGGCCTAGTTTTCTTAATATGCTTGGCTGCAGGTTATTGCAAGCGTTAATAATATATTGACTATCGGAATCACAGGTTTGGAGGAAAAATATGCGGAAAAACGTAAATTACAAACTTGAACAAATAGGTATAATAAGAACGCCATATCAAAATAATGCACCGTATCAACCTATTGATACAGATGAGGGAGAATTTTCTGTAATAATCAATCAGGAATATATTGATGGACTCATCGAACTTAAAAGATTCCATTATGCTTATCTCATTTATTATGCGGATCGTATAACTCGTAAAAAGGAAATGATCATAACCCCTCCGTGGGCTAAAGAGAAAAAGGTGGGTGTTTTTGCGAGCCGGTCTCCAGTCAGGCCCAATCCTCTTGGATTAAGTATTGTCCGTATCAAAGATATTGTTGAAAATACAATTTATACTTCGGGATTGGATGTGTTTGATGGGACGCCCTTACTTGACATTAAACCATATATAAAGGATCTCGATGACAAAGCTGATGCTAATTATGGCTGGATAGAGGACATGAATGATACGGAGCATCTAACTTTACACATCAAGGGCGTCCCGCATGATTATTGATAAAGAAAATCAAATATCAATAACAGGGACCTGTATCGGGAATTATTATTTGGAAAAGGGATAAACTATTATTTCATTATACTAAGAATATATTTAAATATATTAGTTGTTGTTATAATTCCAACCAATTGTTTCGCATCATTAATTACCGGAAGTGCACTAATCGATTTTTCCAGCATCAATTCAATGCAATCCCTAATTGATTTTTCCGGGGTAATTGTAATTGGATTTTTAGTCATAATCTGACCAATTTTAAGATCCAGTGTTGCCCTGTCTTTTGAATTTGCTATATTTGAACCAGCAAAGGGACTAACAAATTTCTTTATATCCCTATCGCTTAAAATACCCAGCAGTTTTTTATTATAATCTGTAATTAAAATATGGCGAGTCTTTTTTGTACTCATGAGTCGATTTGCTTCTCTTAATGTAATTTCAGGAGAGGCCGTCAGGAGGTAGACAGACATTAATTCATTTACTGATTTTTTTCCCCCTTTTATTTCTATCTCTTTTTTTCCCTTTGTATCATCAGTTGCTTTTGTTTCTTTTTGATCTATTACCTCTTCAACTCCTTCGGTCTTTTGTTTATTCTCTTCTGATATATTTGCAGTTTCACCTTCCTTTGCTATAGCGCTTTCATTTTTTATTTCTTCTCTCATAATATTTCCCAACTTCATTATTATAGAAAAGATTAATGTATTTCTATAATTATAATGATTCATCAAATAGCGATAAGCTAAAGAGTTACGCTTTCCAGCTTTCATAATTATTGTTGCAGAAAATCAAAAAGTCAACAAGAAATCATTCTATTCCAGAGCTCTGATAAAGGAAAGGGAACCCGGATTGCTGTTACTAAAAAATAATCTGCAATAGTTCATCATTGTCAGCATAGCAAACGTTAAATCATTTTGTTAAAAAATAACATAATAAATAAAAAATAATTGAAGATGATTTTAATTATCAGTATAGTTTTAATATTATTACAAGTCAGAAAAAATATCACAAAATAAATTTATCACGATACATAGTTGATAAGCAGCCTATAATTTGTGATGATTTTAATGAATGGATAATAGAATGCTCCGTGGAGGTTTTCGATCATGAACGATAATAGAGAATTTAAACTCAGGCTTATGTACTGGTATAATATATTCGTTACAGGCGGCTTTGCTCTTGTGATAGCTGTATTGTTCTTTTATAGTGATTTACGTAATTTGCTGGAATGGAAAGGCGCAGATCCAATAGTTGTCAGTTTGGTGGTTCCTCTTTTTATTGTTATGGCAGTATTCAGCGCTTTATCTTTAAAAAATCCGGATTCCGGTATTTTATTATTAAAAATGCAAATTTTCTATAAACCATTTACAATCGCGCTTATTATTTATTTTACATTGATACAAAAAATACATATAATCTGGGCAATTATTATTATCGCAGGGCTGCTTATATATATTATAGGTAATATATGGGCAATATATGGAAAGAATAAAAAAGAGAATTATAATTGATCGACAGGATTATTATGGTTTCATTTTAGTTTTTGTTAGTCCGCAGCTTTAAGCGGAGAATACTCCGTCCGCTTGCGACGGGGAGCTTCATTTAACTATTCCCAGTAATTGGTTTGGGGCTGCGGCAGTTGAAATGTCATCAGGTGTTGAATATATTTATTGAATTCCCTGTTTCCGAGTTTTTCCAGTTTTTCAATCTCGGGCAGGGCCTGGTCCAGGGTTTTTCTATCTTTGACGATATCAATCGGGTATTTGCCGGGATAAGTCCGCTGTATGAGGGAATAAACCTGCTTTTCTTTTTTAGATAAAGAAAGGAATGCATCCAGCTCGCGCAGCATGGCATCTTTGTCAGCATCAAGATATCCATCAACCTGCATTAAGAGATTTAAACTAAAGTCGGCACAGTGAAAATAACTATGCATCTCGTTAAGATTTTCAACAAGAAGCCTGATCTCAGAAACGATCTCTTCATCGTCCATAGGGACAAACGTTCCTGCATCGACCATCTTTTGCATGGGGGAAAGGGGGTGCAAGGCGAAGGTGCGCACCCTTATGTGATCCGGCTGTATTGCGTTAAGAAGCCTGGCAGTTTCAATGGCGTGTTCTGCGCTCAGGGTTTTCCCTCCGAGGCCGGGCATTATATACTCGGAAACTGAAATGCCCCCATTCTTAGCCTGAAGTCCCCCTGCAACTATATCATCCGGGGTTGATCCTTTCTGTATTAAGCGAAGCAATGTTTCAGAGCCGCTTTCCATGCCTGTATGAATTTTTGTTAAGCCTGCGGCTTTAAGTTGTTTATACTCTTCGATACTCTTTTTTTTCATGGTTTTTGCACGGGCATAGGTAGTTATATCAACGATGTTCGGAAATAATTTTTTTATGTATTCGATGATTGTCACCAGATCCGCTGTTCGGGTGATTAGGCTGTCGGCATCCTGCAGGAATGCCGAGGTAATCATCCGGATTTGATGAGAATAAATCTTTGCCATCTCGTCGATATCGCCCAGCACCTCTTCGACACTTCTTCTGGAAAAGGTTGTGCCTTTGTATGCAGGACAAAAAAGACATTTGTTCCAGGGGCAGTTTCTGGTTACCCTCACCAATAAGCTCGATGCCTCGCTCGGAGGCCTGATAACTCCTTGTTCAAACATTAATATTCATCCTTAGAAAACTTTTTATCATTATTATAAAAAATACTACTTTCCATTGCATTCCTTGCGGGTCGCATGAAAACTAATTATTTCTTTACATACATAAAAATACACTGCAACGTCTTCGTTGTCCAGGTAATTTGGAGATTTTATTAGTATAGGAGTATTCATTGGATTTTTTTTGTATCTGTACAAAAATATGCAGGGTTTTATCAAGAACAATTCCTTCCATTTCGTATTGAAACGTGCTCAACATGCTCTTTGCTGGCTGTTTCAAATGCCCGGCATCAATTGATAGAAATAACAACAGCAGAAGTCAATTTGAATCACGATAGTTTTTAATATTTTTTTAAAATAATTGTGGAAAACAAAATAGTCAAAGAAAAAATATGTTAAATTCGGCAGGTGCCGGCTTTCTGCACTAAAATTTAAAAAGGCCTTATTATAAAAGGAGATACGCTAATGTCAGATACACTTGATAATTTTTTACAAGAATTACAGGATGAAATATATGATGATACCATAAAGGCTTACGGGCAAAAGGCATTCGACAGATGGCGCAACCCGTTATATATGCGCTCTATGGAAAAACCTGATGGATATGGCCGTATTACCGGCTCATGCGGCGATACTATGGAAATCTTCCTGAGATTTGAAAAAGGAAAAGTCAGGGAAGCATCATTTCAAACAGATGGATGCGGACCGAGCATGGTCTGCGGTTCCCTGGCTGCTGAACTTGCTTTTGGAAAGGAAGCGGATGAGCTTAAAGAGATTACCAATGAAACTATTCTCGAAACTATTGGTGGTCTGCCAAAGGGAGATCAACACTGTGCGCTGCTCGCTGCAAACACTCTGCAGGCGGCAGTTGCTTATTATACAAAACGAAAGATTTAGGCGCGGAAGGAAACCAGATTAGTTATTTGATACCTAGCAGTTCTAGTGCGAGGAGGATTCATCTAAAGCTTTATTAACTATTGAAGGAAGTCAATTTAATCTGTCTTTGACAGGTCGTTGCTGAAAAGTATGAGCAAAGACTTTCTTTGCAAAAGGAATATTATATAAAGAAAATCAAAGTACGTTCCGTTTAGCAGAGCGTTTAATTTTACAAACAATGGACTGACGTTAAACCGGGCGCAAACCTGAGAAAGATTTATATATCAATTTTAAATGCTTTTTTAAGCGAGTTCTCGCGCTCCTGAATAAATCTTTTAGAAACAGAAGCACTTATCATCCCGTCGAAACCATGGGTCGCTCCGGGATATACATGGAGTTCAGTTGAAACCCCGGCCTGCAATAGCCTTTGGGCATATTCAATATCTTCATCCAGAAAAAGATCGAGTTCACCTACAGCAATATATGCGGGCGGCAATCCGGAAAGGTCTTTCGCGCGTGATGCTGCGGCATATACTGATACGCTGTCTCTGCCCGCTGCTTTACCAAGGTACGTTTCCCATGCGAAAAGATTTTTTTCTCTATCCCATGTGCGCGGGTCGGTTATGGCTTGACTTGAAG
>CAZVYR010000279.1:0-5708 GCA_964631555.1 uncultured Leptospirales bacterium | reverse complement strand
TACAGATAAAGTTCAGGCTCTTTTCTTTTCTGACAGATATTATACAGATTGCGAATCGCTGTTTCAACATTCTGATCTTTCATCTGTCTTGCTCCTGAAGGACAATTTTTAACACAGGCAAAACAAAGTATACATTGCCATTTGTCTGTATTTGTCAATTCGTCTGAGGAAATAGCTTCTGTCGGACAGACTTGAGCGCATTGTCCGCATTGTGTACATAGTGTGGTATCTGTCTCAGGTGTCAAAGAAATAACATTTTTAGCTTGTTTTATCAGCAATAAATTCTTCGGCTCAATGTATGGCACATTTCCCGGCACTGAAAATGTCTGCATAACATCCAGTGATTCGAGTTTATTTATTTTTTTCTTAATTTGTTTCCCAAACGAAAGTGCTTTTTGTATGTCGCTATCATCCGGCCGGCCTTGTGCGATAGGATACTCTGAAGACGAATATGAATGTTCCGCAACAAAGGCAGATCCAGCGATTGGTATAAAATTTCGAGCTTCTGTAATATCATATAATTCTCTGAGTGCATCTTCATATTCCCGGTTGCCGTAAACAACAACGAGCACAACAGGTGTCTTCTCGGCAGTCAAAGTTGCAAAATATGGTACTACTTCTTCCGGAACGCGGCCGTAATAAACAGGTACTCCCAGAATAACGAGTTCGTTATTAAAATGAAGCTCTTTACGTAATGATCTTTTTGTACAGTCTATCATTTCAATGCCTGGGTATTCCAAACCACGGGCAATGTTCTCCACAATGGTTTTTGTTGTTCCGGTTGGAGAAAAATAGACGCATGAGACTGATTGAATATCCATTGGACTTCTCCTTTTGGGGTATTTATCTGGAAGACTCCTGAATGTGCAAGTGAATTTTTAAATTGAGTGGAGTACAGGGTATTGTTAGTTTTAATGATAAAATAAAATATACGGCTTGTGATGTAACCTCTTTTAACACATTAAGTAATGGGATTAAAAAGGCTGATTGATATTGCTTTTTTCATTAAAGGCTCCGGGTTGTGGTGTTGTGATAAAACAGGGGGGATAGAATGTCAACATAGGCCGTCTTCTTTATCAAGGATGTCTCTGCGGATATGTATTTTATAATCTGGCATGATTCCTATAAAGAGGTTGTCTAATGCTATTCAATTAATTTTATATACGGATATTCAAGTATCTTTTTATCCAAAGTACATAAAGAAATATCCTTAGTCCTTGCTGTTGATACTATTAGTTGATCTGCAGGATCTTTATGAAATTCTCCTGGAAGCCTTGAGGATTCAAGAATAATATCTATATCAAGATTAATAATCGATATACCCGGATACTGAAGAGCTTTGTTAAACCATTCCTCAATACTACATTCAAAGGCTAATCTGGATTTTTCATGAAGTTTCATGATTTCCCAAAAGGATATGATACTTATTCCCAGTCCGTTACTTTCATTCGATTTCAGGATGTCGAAATATTTTGCAGGTAGCTTTTTATTCCCGTCAATCCACCATACAAAGATATGGGTATCCAGAAGAATCATTTCAGGACTTCCCAATCTTCTTCAGGAATTGCGGGCTCAAATGGATCTTCATATTTTAGCAGTTTCCCACGCAATGCATATTCCGTACTCGCTTTTGGATCTTTTTCATTATTTGTGAGAGGTAATATTATAACTTCAACTTCTTTATTATTAATGCTATCTAAACCCTGTATTATAAGGGTATTGTTTTGAACACTTGTTATTTTTTTAATTGCTTCCATATATTACGGCCTCACTGTTTTAAGATTCTTTATATTTCTTATTTATAAATTATTATTGTCATTATTAGTTTCAGTTGTAGAATAAAACATAATTTTTACTATTTTATATAAAATAAGCGCGTTTTCTCTAAAAAACAACTAATTTTTAATTGTGTAATTCGGGGTATAAGATCTCCTTTTAGATGTTCATCAGAGATTCTTTGTGCTGCGTTTAAAAGTTCTCTGTGTCTTAGCTCGTATAGGGAGCACTGCGACTTATAGCTGATGAGGACTCTTTCTCTGAATATTCTCTGAATATTCTTTGATGCGAACTTTAACTCGTAGACCGTCGCCAATAGATCAATTAAAAATAATATGTATTTATTTCATACAATGAATTTACTATTCAGAGGGAATAAGTTTAAATTCAAATTTATCCTTCAACTGGTTATGAAAATTATACTTTATAATCCCATCATGCTGCAAACATCCTAAGACAATTCCAGGATGAATGCCTATTTCTCCGGCGAATCGAGCTATATCATGCACATCAGAGAGGCCTTTCTCTTTAAATTCATTGAAATCGCCTTCAGGGATAAGTATATTTCTGGAGAATTTATCTGCTTCATTTTCCTCTTCATCTGCATTGTTATAATTATTCATATCAATGAACGTCTGTTTCTTCCCATGCAATAGAATATGTCCTGCTTCATGAAAGAAAGTGAACCAGAAATGGTCGTTTGTTTTATAGCGCAGGCTCATAATTATCAATGCTTTATCAGGAGTTAACCATTGTGTTACTCCACTTAGATGTGTCTTTTCAAATTCAGGAATAAATACGAGAGCTACTCCTGCTTCAGCGCAAAGTTTCTTCATCTCAGATTCAAACTCTTCCGGCGATTTTACAGTAAGCTCTCATATTTTCTTAAGATTCAATTTGAAAAAATTCCTGTCATAAGCAGATGTTTCTGTCTTTTCAGCAAAAATTTCTCCTGCTCTTATCCAGGATAAAATATGATACATGTTATCGCTGAATTCTTTGGACTTCCTGAAATTCACTGCCATTGCAGTTTTATAATAATCATTAAATTTATCAGGTGAAGGTATCCGGAAGAATTTTAAAAGACTTTCGAGCAATTTTTTTTTATCCCTGGTTTCCGGCAGGAAATTTAATTTCTTTAAATCTTTAAGAGGAAAATTATTTATCCAGTCAAGTTCCTTGTTCAGTTCTTCAGACTCTTTCTCTCTTGCTTTAAATAATTCATAATCAGCGCTCATATTGCTCCATATATTAGCGGGTATGCCAAGCACTCTTTCGAGTTTAAGAGCAATATCCGCATTGATCAAGGCTTGCTGATTTATAATCTGGCTTATATGTTTCACACTCATGCATAGGCGTTCGGCCAGTTCATTTTTCTTTATGTTCCTTGCTTCGAGCACTTCTTCAAGATACTCGCCCGGATGAACCGCGTAATCGGGTTCATATGCGTGTAGGGTATTATTAATCATGATAGTTCTCCACTCTGAGAATTATTATTTCGGTTATTAACGTTAGATCATACTTCTCTTTGGGTGAATTCGAATTGTTCAGGATAGCGGGTGCTGAATTTGCCGAAGTATAGGGTCATTTTGGGATCTCCGAGATTAGATAATTTGATTTTGTTTACTTTTTTAATTTTTAAATTTTTTTAAATTTTCACAAGTCATTACTTTTGGCCATTTATTTATCTCTTTTCTTTCTGGAGGTTTCGATCTTTTTAAGTTCCTTTTCCGCTTCAATGAAATGATTTTCAACTTCCGAAGGTTCATTAAGGTGCAGCGTCCTGTATTTTTCATATTCCTTATGTGCTTTTTCGACAGCCTCTTCATGACTGATTTTACCTGCATGAGTCAGCAGTTCCCGCCCCGTCATTTTCAAAAAATCATTAAGCCGTTCAGCCCAGTCTGCCATAGTCATTGGATTATGATTCATCGCCTGCACTTCGGCAAGTTCCAGGTAGGCTGTGACAATCCGGTTTAAAACATTCAATTCTTCTTCCGAAAGATAATTTTTGGCTACATCAACATCACTTTTAAGCAACTTATTCCCCGGATAATTTGTGATCCCCATGTCTCGTTGTTTCGCATCCGCTCGATTATAGATCAGCTCCGCGGCAGTATGGCCATGCGCAGCCCAGTGCATCTTATTTTGCACCTGTTTAAAAAATGATATTGTTATTTCGGATTCAGGATTATAATCAATGCTGGTCGCGTAAATTTCCAGCACCTTGCGCCAGAACACTTTTTCGGATGACCGGATGTCGCGTATCCGGGCAAGTAGTTCTTCGAAATAACGCCCGTTTTGCGGGTTCTTCAGCCGGTCATCATCTATTGTGAATCCTTTCACGATGTATTCCTTAAGCCTGTCAGTTGCCCATATCCTGAACTGGGTGCCGCGTATGCTGTTTACACGGTAGCCTGTTGAAATGATCACATCAAGATTGTAATATTCGATCCCGCGCGAGACATCTCTTTTCCCTTCCTGTTGAACTGTTGCAAATTTTGCAACAGTTGCTTCGCGCTGCAGTTCTCCGCTTTCGAATATATTTTTTAAATGCCTGCTGATGCCTGATTTATCCACCTGAAAAAGTTCAGCCATCTGGTTTATAGTCAGCCAGATAGTTTCATCCTGAAGCCTTACTTCAAGCTTCATGTTTCCGTCTTTACCCCTGTAAACCAGCAGCTCGCCTTTATCTTTTTGATTAATTGTCACGGTTGTTCACCTTTTGTGTTTTTTTCGGAATTCTTGCTGTAAACGATTAACTATAGCTTTATAAATAGAAAAATATAATCATCTTTTTTTATGCCGACATACTAGTCGCTTCCTTCTTTGCCGCCTGCGTAGAATTTATTTTTGATGCAACTATGGGTCTGTATTTCTTTATTCCTGTCCATGTGCTGGCCCATTTTGTATTCTTTTTACCGATTGGTGATATTTTATCTTTAATATTATACAAGCCTCTTAAATAAGGTGTATTTCTGGTTCCGTAAATTTCGTATAAGGATTTTTGATCTATAGAGATTTCACTGATTTTTTTCATGTCGAATAACAGGTAGTATTTTAACGGTTTGTTAATATTGTCTTCCGTAATTTCCCAGTTTCCTTTTGAATATTTGAAACATAATCTGAGAGATGTTGATAGGGCGTGTTTATCTACGGAAGATATTGATTTATTTGTATGTGAAAGAGTGTCGCTGATTTCAGTGTTATTAACTTCTGCAAGGCCAAGGAAGATGGTTTTTACGTTTGCTTTGGTTTTGGGGATATTTGTAATCGTGAATATTATTATCAAAAGGCTGATTGATATTGCTTTTTTCATTACAGTCTCCGGGTTGTGGTTTTGTGATAAAACAGAGGGGATAAATTGTCAAAGGGTTTAATATTATTTCAGGAGGACGGTTTAAGATGTCATGTAATGTATTTTTTCAAATAATGCAATTATTACTTCAATAAATCCGAAGGGGTTGTTTTGAGAGCTTCAGCTAATTTCTCAAGTGTATCTATTTTAACCGCAGGCGGATTTTTTCCTTCTATTCTCTGCAGGTATTTATAATCAATTCCGGCTAATTCTGCCAGCTTTTCCTGTGTATAGCCGCATTCTTTTCTTAATTCCTTTATTTTACTGCCTAACTGTAATCTGATCGAGGTTTTCATAACACCTTACTTTAGCACGGTGATAATATTCTTGACACCTAACTATAGTAAGGTGTAGCATGCCATTTAATGTATTGAATCTTGTAATCTCAAGAGGGTTATTTAATATGAACAAATTACTGGTAATAGATGACGATATCGAAATATGCAATATTATAAAAAAGATTTTCAGGAAAAAAAATTATAATGTTATATATTCACTGAATGCAGAAGATGGATTAGATATGTTTTATTCGGAAAAGCCTGGGATTATAATACTGGATTTGAACCTGGGTGAT
>CAZVYR010000278.1:0-5719 GCA_964631555.1 uncultured Leptospirales bacterium | reverse complement strand
AAGTTATACAGGCGACTGACATTTTTTATTTATATAGAAAGCGGGCTTATAGAAATCCAGATCGTCTGTGTCCAAATAAAGCTAACAAAAACTAAACCGGGAACCTTCTGTAGCAAGCTGCAGGCTTCCTGCAAAAGCTGCATGGAATTAATCCATTGGGAGATTAAATCACGACAAATAATATTATGTCAACGGAAATATACAGGACGAACGAATAACCGAACCCTCTCACAAATGACTCCCCTCCGTTTCATAGTCGTACCAAAGTCCTCCTTTTAAGCCTGCCGCTTCTCCTGAAAACATCTTGCTTTTTAGGAATATTATAATATATACCGTATCTCTTTGAAAATCTCCGGGCATAATTCAATGCCCATTTTGCGGTATCCTTGTATAAATTTCTTTCATTATATGTCCCAAAGAATTACAACAATATAATTGACAATATTTACATACTGTAATACATTGTGTATTACACCTGTGGAGATATATATGATTTCACTAAGATTGACAACTGATCTTGAAAATAAATTAAATAAAACCGCAAAAAGCGAAAAGATTTCCAAAACCGAAATTATCAAACGCGCTCTTATTTTGTATTTTAAAGACCATCAAAAACAGCACAGTCCTTATGATCTGGGCAAAGATCTGTTCGGTAAATACGGAAGCGGCAATGGCAATCTCTCAAAGGACTATAAAAATCTCCTGAAAGGAAAACTGCGTGAAAAGCATTCTCGTTGATGCAGGTCCTCTTATCGCCCTATTTGATCGCGACAACAAATATCATAAAACTGTTATGGATTTTCTTAAAACTTTCAGCGGTAACCTGTTAACCACGTGGCCTGTAATAACAGAAGTAACCCATCTGTTAAGCTTCAATGTCAATGTACAAATAGACTTTCTTGAATGGTTAAAAAGAGAAGCAGTTACAATAATAAGCCTGGAAAATGAGCATCTTGAAAGAATAATCCAGTTAACAAAAAAATACTCGGATGTACCCATGGATCTCGCCGATTCTTCTTTAATAGTTATTGCCGAATTAACCGGAATTACAGAAATAATATCAATTGATAATGATTATTATATTTACAGAACGAAATCTAAAAAGGCATTAAATAATTTGCTGCGATTAACTGACTTATAATATTATTATGATTTTTAAAGGATTTATCTGATTTCATTCAACATGACCTATTTATTAATGGGAAATCACATGGGTAAAGTACCGGATTGCTGAAAATTTATAGACAGCGATCAGAACTATTACGGCCTTGTCTCTCTTGAATAAGACATTTACAATTCTGTATTAAGTCATTGACATATCCACTAATTAGATATGAAATAGTGTTCCGTTTTACTTATGCCTGTTTTTAAAGAACTATAAGGAAAAAGCCTATGAAGCCTGATAGACCGGATATCAAGGAACACCAATTCAGTTCATATACTTATGAAGAAGCATTGCGCGCAGCGGAAAAATCCGGGGAGAAAGTAGTCCCGACTCTCTGCGCAATGTGCGGGCCTGCTCCAGGCACATGCGGAATATACGCGTTCGTAAAAGACAATAAATTCATCAAAGCCGCGGGCATGAAGGAATCCCCAATAAACAAGGGTGGGCTTTGCCCTAAGGGCCAGGCTGCTCCTCAGTGGGTCTATTCTCCTGACAGGCTGAAATACCCCCTTAAAAGAACTGGAAAAAAAGGAGAAGGCAAATTCGAGCAAATAACCTGGGACGAGGCTGTTGATATTGTCGCAGCTACCCTGAAGAAGCAGAAAGAGGCTTACGGTGCCGAATCCCTAGCAATCCTTGCACCTGCCTTCAGATCATACAACGCGTATCAGAGCAGGTTTCTTACGGCTCACGGAAGCCCGAATTACGCGCACAGCGGTATATGCGCTATGCAGCGGGCTTTTGCGTTCATGTACACCCTGGCAGACTGGCCCGGAGCAGATATAGACAACAGCGACCTTATTATCTATTGGGGGAGGCAGCCGATATTCTCGGCACCGGCTATGGAAGACCCCAGGATGCTGGTGCGGGCTAAAGAAAGAGGCGCGAAGATCATTGCAGTCAAGCCTTCAATGGAGCCGGATTCAGGCATGGCTGATATATGGCTTCCCATAAGGCCGGGTACAGACGCTGCCTTTGCCCTTGCCATGCTGAATGTTATAATTAATGAAGAGCTGGTGGATAACAAATTCATTGAAAACTGGTGCTATGGCTACGACAGGCTGAAGGACCATATTCAGCAATATACACCGCAATGGGCAGAGAACATCACAGGCCTCAGTGCTGATCAGATCACTGATACTGCGCGTCTGTATGCCACAACAAAAAAAGCCTGCATCGATCTCGGCAACGGAGTAGAGCATGCTCCTTCTTCCAGTGACACAATAAGGGCAGTTGCCATACTTATATCTATTACCGGACATTTCGACAGGCCGGGCGGCAATCATTCCGGAAGAGGCAGCTATGTACCGGGATCAATGCCCATGCCGAAAGGAATAACGCTCAGGGAGCGCTATACTCAGGAACTGATCGATAGACTTGTCGGACCCGAATTCCCTAAGGAGTTCCAGCCTTTTCTTGAGGGTGTATCGTCATCGTATTACAGAATATTCGAAAGCGTACTTACGGAAAAACCATATCCCATAAGAACAGTTATTGCGCCCGGCACACAGCCGTCAGTGAGCAACCGCGGCTCAAAGAATGTAGTTGAAGCGCTTAAGAAGCTTGACTTCTATGTTGTGCTCGATGTAACCCGCACAGCAGATATGGACTACGCTGATATAGTCGTTCCCGTTGCCACACCTTATGAGACCGACCATCCTTTTGAGGCAAGGGATGGCTGGCTTATGTTAAGGAATAAAGTTATAGAGCCTCTTGGCGATTATAAATCCATATACGAGTTCTTTCTGGACCTCGGAGTTGCAATGGGATATGGAGAAGATTTCTGGAACGGCAGTATGACGGATGCTATGAACGACCAGCTTCAGCCTTTCGGTATTACGGCAGATGACCTCAGGAAGCATCCTGCGGGCATAGTATACCCTTCCCTTCCAAGAACCTATGAGAACTATGAAAAGATATTCAGCAGAAAAAGCCCCAGGCTTTCCGGCGAACCCTTCCTCCCGCACGGCAAAGTTGAAATATATAATACGAGCTTTGAAAAAGCAGGCTACAGCCCCCTGCCGTCCTGGAAGGAACCGCCTGAAAGCCTGACTGCAACACCAGATCTTACAAAGAAATATCCGCTGCTGCTTTCTGACTATCATACTTCAATGAACTATACTGCATCGTGGCAGAGGAATATCCCGTATCTCAGGGAAATCCAGCCTCATCCTGTAATACAGATACATCCCGTTACTGCTGCGGAGCGCGGCATAAAGACCGGTGACTGGGTGATCGTCGAATCCCCGCACGGCATGCTCAAACTAAAAGCTGAACTGTATCCCGGTATACGTCCTGATACAGTAATGATACTTCACGGCTGGTGGCAGGGATGCAAGGAGCTTGGTATCGAAGATTATCCTCTCCTTGACGGAGGCGCGAACGTGAACATCATGTACAACGTTGATCCTGACAAGGCATACGATCCGCTTATAACAGCAATGAGCAGCCAGACCCTGGTTCAGGTGAGAAAAGCATGATCTTAGATATTATATATATTACAGTCATTGAACGAACAAATTTTAAGTCAGCTTTATATTAAAAAGCAATTCATGTTTAACAACTTCGTTAACGGGAGCTTGATAAATGTCAGTCGAATACGGAATAATCTTTATGCAGGAAAAATGTACCCAGTGCCATGGGTGCGAAGTCGCGTGCAAAACCTGGAGAAACGTTGAGCCCGGGATCAGCCTCAGAACAATAAAAAATATATGGAAGGGCGACTATCCTGATGTAAAATGCCTTACTGCTTCGATCTCCTGCACACATTGCATAGACCCTGCCTGTGTTGACGCGTGCCCTGAGCAGGCCATAGAAAAACGCACCGAAGACGGTATAGTTATCGTAGACAGGGAAGCATGCACTGGCTGCCGTACCTGTTATGATGCCTGCCCGTACGGAGTACCCCAGTTTGATACAGAGGACAAGATGCGGAAATGCGACCTCTGCATAGGCAGGATAGACTTTGAAAAAGAAACACCGCCCTGCGTGGCAACCTGCCCTGTAAACGCGCTGGCATTTGTAATAATGAACAAGGAAGAAAAGCTTTCCATGGAAAAATCAATGCTTGAGATGACGAAAGAATATTCATAGTACTCAGGCGAAGAGCCGTCCCCTCCGTTTCAAAACCGTAATAAAGCTCCGTGCCGCTAGCTGTGGGAGATTAAACCATTGGGAGATTAAAACCCATACAGGAATAATTTTGTTTTTCGGCAGCTTAAAACTCAGTCCCGGGTAATAGAAAGCATTCAGACTGTTAAATAATCATCTTAATGAATAAAAGCATCCCAAAAACCCGCATCCATCAGCATGCATGCCGGGAGAACAATAATTATTTGCAAGATAACAATCAACTTCAGGCGTACACATACTAATATACCTGATATGAAAAACCATTTTACCTTATTGCATCTTGCAATCAATCAAAAACATCCTTATTGCATTATGCACATAATCATAGGTGGGATCATAATTACTTATAAAGACTTTAATTATAAAAGGATCATTATTATAAATAGTCTTGTCAAAATTTTTAACTATATTAAAGAAATTTCTTGTATTTATATACTTTATTACAATATTTTTAAAAAAAATAATAAACTATACTCTTCTGAAAAAAAACGGCACAATTTCTGCACATATAATATTCTGGATATTAAAAGCAGTTAAACGATATCCGGATATATTAAAGGAGGTAACATCATGCCAGGAAGAGACGGAACAGGACCCGAAGGGAAAGGCCCCATGACCGGAAGAAAAGCCGGGAACTGTGGCAGACATGGACAGGGACGTTCACCTAAAGGGAATTCCGGGACTAACAGAAATGTTTCCAGTAAAGTAATGGGTTTCTTTCAGAGAAATTCCGGAAATAACAATAAGCAAAAATAACATACCATAATAAATCCGGAGAATCAGGCTTTCTTAAAAAGAAAGTCTGATTTCATATCCGAATTGTAAACTAACCTGGAGGACTAATGAAAGTACTTGATGATTTAATTTCCTCACTTGATTTTGATGTTAACGTAAAGGATATTCGCCAGGGCGTTTTTCATACCGGCGTGCTAAGCAGGTATTGCGGGCTTGCGGCAACACTCCCGCGCGATGCACTACGCCAGGACCCGCCTATGGTCAAAGGACCGGGATTCTTACTGGACAAGAGCAGCCGGGAAATCGCGATGCTTTCTCATTCGGAAAGTATAATGGAAGCTGCCATAGGAATGGCAGCCATCAATTCACTGCTTGAACTTGATGAGGCTAATTGTATCGAACTGAATGCCGCGGACCTTATATTGGAAAAAGGTAAGGATAAAAACGTGGCTATTGTAGGGCACTTCCCGTTTATACCCAAGGTCCGGGAGAATTCAAAGGAAGTCTGGGTTATCGAAAAAAATCCGCTTGAAGACGATCTCAGTGAGAGTGATGCTGATGAGTACATCCCCATGGCAGATGTAGTGGCAATCACAGGGACATCGATAACAAATCATACGCTGGATCATCTGCTGGAACTCTGCCGTGCAGATGCTTATATCATAATGCTGGGGGATTCGGTTCCTT
>CAZVYR010000277.1:0-5721 GCA_964631555.1 uncultured Leptospirales bacterium | reverse complement strand
GAAAAAAAGGTGACTTTTTAACAGAAAATCTATATATGGGAAGTGATCTCTGTCAATACAACAATAGGAATTTCTTAAAACAAAACTAATTGCGTAAAAAATATTATGGGACTTCATGAAGATAAAGTTGAATTACTAAGAAATATCGATATCTTTTCACAGCTTCGTGAATATGAACTTGATATTATTGCCCGCTACAGCGATCTGATACCCTTTGCTAAAGGCGATATTATATTCAGCCAGGGCTCCCCGGCTACAGAATTATATGTTGTTATAGAAGGACGAGTAGGCATAATAAGTCTTGAAGATAAAAACAATATAATGATCGCGCAAATAATCCCCAAAGAATCCTTTGGTGAACTTGACCTTTTCGGAAGAACCACCAGGAGCGCAACAGCCCTTGCAGAGCTTGACTCTATGCTGCTTCAATTCCCGGCCAATCAATTCATAATTCAGGATATATTCCAGGAGGACTCATATATCTCCGCGCGCATGCTTTACAGACTTTTAGGAATTATTGCCGAAAGGATGTGGCATGTCAACACAGTACTTTACGATAAAAGCCACTGGCTGCAGGATCTTCATAAACAGCTGCTTTGCGATAAAATGACAGGCCTTTATAACCGGACATTTTTGGAAGAAAATTTTGCGAACCTCCTTCCCGACCTTGGAGATAATGCCGCCCTGCTTATGATAAAGCCCGATAATTTTAAAAAGATCAATGATCTATACGGCCACGAAGCCGGCGACCAGGTACTTAATTTACTGGCAATATTTCTTCAATCCGAATTAGGAGAAAACGACCTTTGCATAAGGTATGGAGGAGACGAGTTTGCGGCAATACTGTCCTCTACTGATAAAAATACGGCAATACAAAAAGCAAAAGAGATAAATAAAACCATTAAAAAAATAGATCTCTCAGGAATAACAGCTCAGGACGAATTTATAATACAACTAAGCATGGGCATCGCCATATATCCCGGCGACACTGACAACAGCAAAAAGCTTGTCGAACTCGCACATGAAAGGATGCACAAAGCAAGAACTGCCGGCGGCAATCGCTTAAACCTATGAGACGGTACAGCAAATGAAAGACATTCTAACCAAAGAGCTATTGCAAAACATAAACATCTTTTCAGACTTCGACAAGGATGAGCTGGAACTTATAGTAAAATACTTTACAATGAAAACGTATGATAATGATGTAATTATCAAAAACGATAATGTAAAAGAACTCTCCATTGTGTTAAACGGTCAAATAGTCAGTAGTTTAAACCTCCCCGGTACTATTGACAGGAAGCATGCGCAATACAATGCAGGAGATTTCTTTGGCGAAATGTCCCTCTTCGGTTATAAATCACCGTTTGATACTTTTCACGCTTCAAAAAAAAGCCGGATCATATCCATACAGGAGAAAGACCTGGAAAAAATAATTGAAGAACACTCAGAGACTGCCATTAAGTTCATTTCACAAATAATCGGCCTTACGATACAAAAACTTAGACGCTCGAATAAATTCCTGGCAGATGTAGTTCAATGGGGAGAGAATGCCAGCAGGCGGGTCATCACTGATGAACTTACAGGCGTATATAATCGCTTGTTTCTTGAAGATGCAATAGATAATTTCTTCAACATATCAAAGAGCAATAATAAACCTGTCTCATTATTTATGATAGATATCGATAATTTCCGGGTAATCAATGACACTCTCGGCCTTAAGAAAGGAAATGATATCTTAACCGAGCTTATCAGCATTGTAAGGGATATAATAAGCAGACACGGCATTATCGCAAGATACGGGGGGGATGAATTTTCAATTCTATTACCGGAAACTGATCTTAAAAAAGCAATAAAGATCGCCAGGGAGATTCAAAAAAAGGTTGGCGCTCATAACTTCTCCAGGCACCTCTCCGGGAACAACATTCCGATAACAACAAGTATTGGAATAAGCTCATTCCCGGATACGGCAACAGATCTGAAAACATTCAAAGAAAAAGCGGACTCATCTCTTTACAAGGCCAAAGAAGCAGGAAGGAACAGGGTAGCCTATATTAAATAAATATCCCCGAGGCACAAACTCACGGGGATATTGCAATATATATTTTTTAATTATTTAACCGGAAATCCTGCCTTTGTCCAGGCTTGCCAGCCACCAGCCATACTTTTAACGTTCTTATAACACATTTTTACCAGACTAAATGTAGAAAGAGAAGAACGACCGCCGGATTTGCAATATACTACGATTTCAGCATTTTTATCCGGTATTTTATCACTAATCTGAAATTCAATAAGGCCCCTGGGAATATTTATAGCACCCGGGATATGGCCTGATTCATATTCCTTTGGCTCCCTGCAATCCAGGAAAATAATTCCGCCTTTATCCAGCATAGCCTTAGCCTCATCCACGGAAATAGATACAATTTTGGCATTTGCCTCAGCAACGAAGTCTTTCGGAGTCATCTCGCTGGATGTTGCACAACCAAGAGCAGCGCCTGCCAGTAATAGTACCGCCAGTAAGACAGACATATTCTTTTTATTCATAAACACCCTCCTTATTGTTTTATATTGTATTTAAAACACAATAATCCCCCGATCTTTTCAAAAGGGGTATTTTATACAAATTAAATAGTCCAAAAATATAATCCCCAGTCATGAATTAACGGACATATTAAATAACAAACTTGCAGAAGTAAATAAATAAATAAATTTATAATTAAGATAATATGACATACAATAATATTTTTTAGAAATAGGTCAAATAATATTAATATATTCCTGCAAAATAATTATACTGAAAAATTCCAGGATATTTACTTAACCTGCAACTGCTGCCTGCTTGCTGAATATAAAAGCTGAGGTTACCCCAATATTACAGAGCAACCTCAGCCAGAATTGAAAACATAGTATTGCCGGGAGCTGTATTATCAGGACACCAGCTATATGCTATGCATCCTGCATCAGCACAGGACCGCGTGGCCCGGCTGTCATACTATTCTGATCATCACCCACCGGCCCCCCAAAGGCTGTTGTTAATTTTCTCTTTTGATTAGACATATGTTTTCCTCCTTGTTTTTATATAATTGACTCCTTAATCTTCAGGTATGAAATCCCCGGACTAAAGAACCCTGTAATTAAGGAAAGAAGGAATCATTAAATTGTAGATTTATCAGATGAAATGTAATATACTGTAGAATTATTTTAATATTGCAAAACTTATAGTCAAATGATGAAAAATTCGATAATAATTTGCATAGATCATAATAAAAACTGATATAAAAATTTCTTTTCTGATACAATAAACAACATATTTACAATGTCAATACTTTTATTATTATTTTATATTTATAATTATTTTAAATATGCTTTTATAATAAAAATTTTACCGGAGAGGCAATATGTTTATAAAGATTGGGCATAGGGGCGCAATGGGTTATGCGCCGGAAAACACCCTGCTTTCATTTAAAAAAGCGATAGAGCTTAATGTGGACATGATAGAAATGGATGTATTCAGATGCAAGACCGGAGAATTAATAATCATTCATGACTTCACCCTGGATAGAACCACCAATGGATCCGGCTATGTATGGGACCTTACTTATGAAGAGATCAGAAGCTTTGAAACAGAAAAAGGACAAAAGATACCAAGGCTTGAAGAAGTACTGGACGTGTTGAACAATATTAAAATAAATTTAGAACTTAAAGGAGAAAATACTGCCGAACATGTTTTTGAAATTATCACACGTTATGTAAAACATGGCAAGTGGAAATATGAAGATTTTTTTATTTCCTCTTTCAACCACTATCTGCTTCAGGAGTTTCTCTTGTTTAAAAAAGATACTCCGGGCATAAGCATCTGCCCTTTAATACAAGGCATTCCAATCGGGTTAGCTGAATTCGCAGAAAAACTCGATGCTTACTCAATAAATATATCCAATGAGTTTGTAAACAAGGATATTGTAATTGATGCCCATCAAAGAGGTATGAAAATTTTTACTTTCGTGGTAAACGACTCAAAAGAGCTAAGCAGAATGAGATCACTGGGTGTCGACGGAATATTTACCGACTATCCGGATATTAAATAACCGCAGATGCTGCACAACTTAAACATATTCATCTGATTAATATTTATTTGACACAGGATGACATGTATGATACCAAACATATTTGCTGCATAAATCACAATTAACGATCAGGATTATTACTGAATCCGGGGAAACATGGAACTAAAAAAAAACTTGAACCTTCTGGAAGTATTTGCCATAACTTCCGGCGCCATGTTCAGCGCTGGACTATTTCTCCTTCCCGGACTCGCGCATTCTAAAGCAGGTCCTGCTGTATTTCTTTCATACTTATTAGCAGGTCTTCTGGCAATGACAGGAATGTTAAGCCAGGCTGAACTCTCAACAGCAATGCCGAAATCCGGCGGAACATATTATTTTGTTACCCGGACAATGGGAATGGCTGTCGGGACTATTTACGGATTAATTACAATGCTTGCATTAACATTGAAAGGTGCTTTTGCTCTTGTAGGTATGGCAACCTTTATCAGAATTGCATATGAAGCTGTATTCCAGGTATCCTTTGAATCATCTTTTGAGCATATTATTGCTGCAGTAATCTGCATGTTAATTGTCGTGATCAACCTTATAGGAGCAAAAGGAGCAGGAAGAATCCAGGTCTTCCTTATTTTTATTACTCTCCCGGCACTTTTAGTTTATATATTTCTTGGTTTTCCTTCTGTTAATCTAGATCACTTCCAGCCTTTCCTGCCAAAAGGAACATTTGCCGTTTTCTCAACAGCAGGTTTTGTGTTTGTTTCATACGGGGGGCTATTAAAAGTTGCCAGCATTGCTGAAGAAGTAAAAAATCCAGGCAAGGTTTTACCGCTGGGAATGATTCTCTCTACAATAGTAGTCATTTCTGTTTATATACTCGTTATATTTGTTACAATAGGTGTATTAAATCCATCCAGTTTAAATACTTCTCTTACACCAATAAGCGATGGTGCTTTTACATTCATGGGAACCTGGGGTATGATTGCATTAAGCACTGTTGCGATTTTGGCATTTGCTTCTGCGGCCAATGCTGGAATTATGGGAGCATCCAGATATCCGTTTGCATTAAGCAGAGATAATTTACTACCGGTTTTTTTAAGTAATATCAATAAAAAATTCCACAGCCCTCATTATTCGCTTTTATTAATAGGGCTATTGATGAGTGCTGCAATTTTTATGGATATTGACAGTATAATTAAAGCCGCTTCAAGCGTCCTGATACTAACTTATATTTTTTCCTCCCTGGCCAACATTATAATGCGTGAAAGTAATCTTCAAAATTATAAACCTAAATTTATTGCGCCTCTTTATCCATGGACGCAAATCATAGCCATATTAGGCTGCAGTTTCTTATTATTTGAAATTGGAAAACAGGCAATAATTACCAGTATTATATCAATTACTGCCGGTTCTATCATATACTTAATATACGGCAGAACAAAAACAAAAAGAGTATTTGCTTTAATGCATCTGATTGAAAGAATAACATCAAAAAATCTAACAGATCATTCTCTTGAGACGGAATTAAAAGAAGTCCTGAGAGAAAGAGATGATATTATCAAAGACAGGTTCGATCATTTGATCGAAGCATGCCCTGTTCTGGATTTCAAAAACTCAATGCCGGTAGCCGATTTTTTTAAAAAAGTCTCGGAGATAATGGCGAATA
>CAZVYR010000276.1:0-5746 GCA_964631555.1 uncultured Leptospirales bacterium | reverse complement strand
CACTATCAATGTCTGAACTAAAGGGAACATTGAGAAACCTCCAATATATTATTTTTATTAATCAAAGAATCTTATTATTTTTTAAAACCGGTTAAATAAACAATACATGTATTTATATGAATACCTATTTCTCCTGATCTGTATTTGTGATCTTCTTCTCAACGATCAGGGTCATACCTTTTGAACCCGTTACTATAACAGCTTCATCTTTTTTAATTTCATTATTGGTAATTACATTCCAGTATTCGCCGTGTATCATTATTTTACCTTCTTTGCTGAAATCCGAGGCAGCTATTCCTGTCTGTCCCAGCAATCCCTCCATGCCGGTTGTAATCTTTCCCCTGTGGGCTAATACTATCGATCTTACTACTATAAAAAAGAACAGCAATAAAAAAATAACCATAGCAATAATAGATGAAATCGGTATTCCCATGCCGGGCAAAGGAGAGTCAAACAGGATCATTGAACCGAGAACAAAGGTTACGATCCCGCCTACGGTTAATAAGCCATAGCTGGTAATATTCAGTTCAAGTATAAAAAGGATTATTGAAAGAATTATAAGCGCAAGGCCCATAATGTTTATAGGCAGTACCCTGATAGCCATCAGAAAAATAAAGAAAGATATTGCGCCCAGCGCGCCTGGAAATATCATTCCCGGATTTTTGAACTCCATGCCTATGCCTACGATCGCGATTATGAAAAGAAGAAATACAACCTGGGGATCGGCAAAAAAATTCAGGAACTTTTGTTTCCTGTCCATTTTATAGTCAACTTCTTTTATATCTGTTGTGTTCAGGAAAACAGTATAACCGTCCATGTTAACACTTCTCCCGTTTAGCTGTTTTAACAGGTCTGTCATGTCCTCTGCAACAATATCGATTACTCCCAGTTTTTTTGCTTCAATATATGTACTGGAGATAGCGTCTTTTACTGCCCTCTCTGTCCATTGTATATTTCTTTTTCTCTTTTGAGCCAGGCTTCTTGCGTATGCTAATGTGTCATTAAGGACTTTTTTCTCCATCACGCCCTGCTCATTACCCTTTTCGTCTTTCTTGCCGAAATTAAGCATCGGGCTTACAGGGTGCATTGCCCCTATCTCCGTACCCGGAGCCATTGCAGCTATTTGAGCCGAAAGCATTATATATCCTCCCGCGGAAGCTGCCTGGGCGCCTTTGGGATATGTATATACAATTACCGGTATCTTTGAGGACAGGATGGATTTTATTATCTCTCTCATGGAAGTCATAAGACCTCCGGGTGTATCCATTTTTATTATTATGAATTGTAATTTTTCATTATTAGCTCTCTCTATTGAATTAACAATGTAATCAGCTATGATAGGGTTAACTGTACCATCGAGATTTATGCTGGCAAACTGATTGCTCGCAGACGCGTCTGCATTGGTAAAGGCAAGTGTAATTGAAAACAATGTAAGCATTAAACAGATTATCTTTCTCATTTTATAATCTAACCTTGAATAGAATAATAGATAATCCGGTGCCGGATTTATCTTAAAAGCAGATATGAAAACAGGCTTTGTTATAACCTGTTTTTTGAATAACAGAGAACGGTATATTTATCAAATATCTAAAGACTTTGTATTATATAGAGTATATTACTTAAAAAATGAAAGTGTCAAGCTAAAATGAGAAGTAATATTATTAACTGTATTTAATACTATTTTATTCGACTTTTTGAGTCAAACTTATTTTATCTTTGCCCGATATCTCCGATAATAATACTAGTCTTAAAATATTCTTAACTTATTCTGAAATTAAAAAATATGATACTACTACATACGCCAAAGCAATTACCCTGTAATAAAACTAATTCAAAAAGATCAAATTTCCAGGCTGTCTTTCTTATATTTCTATTCATATTATTCCCTGTACATTATGGGAACGCTGGCACTGAATCGGATAATAAGCAATTGATGCTTGAATTGCAAGCTAAACTGGATGAATTGAATGCTTCAATTGCCGAATTCACCAGGAAAAACAATAAGCAAGGGCTGAGTGAAATCCCGGCTGTGGATAATGCTAAACCAAATAATGATAAGACAAATAAGAATGAATTCAAAAACGAACTCGCGCAGGCAGCCACTGGCGATAAAGAGAATAAGAATGCTGACAAAAAGATTACCCCGACAGAGAAACAAGATAACGGGTCAGATAAAGTTCAAAACGAAGACTATGAAAAAGAAAAAAAGAAAACAGAAAAAATTATAAAAATAATTGACAATGGCACCCATAAAGAAAGAAAGCAGGCAATCAATCAGATTCTGACCATTAAAGATAAAACATTATCGAAAGAACTTGAAAAGAAGATCATTGAAATAATAAGAGACGAAGTCGAACTGGAAGTTAAAATTAAGGCTATAACTGTGGCAGGCGAAATGAAATTTACAGAAACAGTGCCTTATTTAATTAATGCTTTAAACGATGAATCCAATGATGTAAATGTAGCTGCTGTTTACGCGATTAAAAAAATAGGTGACATGTCGGCAAAACCTGCGTTGATTAATAAGCTACAGGAACAAAAATTAGATAATGCTTCGACTTTGACAGAAGCACTTATAAATACGCTTGGCGAATTAAAAACCGTTGAATTAATGAATTTTGCCGTTAATGCTATTCAGGATATCAAGACCAACCAGATAATACGCGAGCTTTTAGTTCTTTTCCTCGGCAAGATCGGGTCTAAAGATTCAAAGGATATATTAATGAATCTTTTAAAAGACGAAGATGAAAATGAGCAGATCAGGGCTTTTGCAGCAAACTCGCTGGCGAATCTAAATATTACCGAATCAGCCGTCGAAATCAATAAAGTAGTAAAAGAAATAGAATCATATCCATTTAACAAAAGAAAAAAATTATATAATGTATATATTTATTGCCTGGCTGCTCTTGCTAAGCTTGGGGATGATAATGCATTGCCAGGAATTATTAACGCGTTAAGAAGCGACAATGCCGTCATCAGGCTCAAAGCCGTAGAGCTTATTAAAGAGATAAATGATGAAAGAACGATTGACATATTAAAATATAAAAAAGAATATGATCCCAGTCCTAAAGTACAAAGTGCCGCTAAAAAAGCCTTGGTAGAATTAGGTGTGGAATCTGAAGACAAAGAAAGCAGTACAGAGAAAGAACAGGAAACACAGGGCGCGGATAGCGATACAAATGCAGAATAAAGAAGACCGTATTATATCATGAATAATATTTACGAAAAGACAGGGCTTTTAAGCAGGATCAAAGAATCCTTCACCCTAATTATATTTATAGTATTTTCACTATTAATATCATTGCTGGTTATGAACCTGTTGATCTTTCCTGTTGCGGTATTTTCGATCAACAATAAACTAATATTTAGTGAAATTGTAAAATATCTCTTTTTTATAATTTTAACGGTATCTATTGTATTTGCGTTCGTTAGAAGAATCGCATTTTATAAAAAAAGTGAAATGCCTAATCTTCAAATTGTAAAATTGATTATTTTAAAACCTGTTTCTTTTTTATTATTTATTTTAATTATCCTGTTTATTCTTTTTCTTCTGATAGTAATAATAAACTTCGTCCTTCAAAATAATTATTACTTATTATACAAAATAATTAATCTATAGTCCGGTTACTGTGATAAATGACTTTGACAGATTCTTCCTTAATCTTCCTCCTTTTGACAGAGAACAAGATTTCGGGTTATTCTGGGAACAGGCTTTCGCGGAATTAAAAAGAATTCCCATAGAACCGGTCATAGAAAAAAGAGAATCCCAAACTCCTGAAAAATTCGAGATATTCGATACCGTATTTACTAGTAACGGTAGATACAAAGTAAAAGGAGAATTATATATTCCTGCCAGTAGTCCTAAAAAACCAAAAGTAATAATATATATCCACGACTACAATAATTGCTTAAAACCCGGCGAAGATATTCTTGAGCCGGATGTGGCTTTCTTCTTTATCCAGTTAAGGGGGCATGAATCTTTATTAAAAAATATTGCTTTTAATAATAATAAAGAAGAAAAGAAATCACCGGGATTCATGATTGAAAACATAACAGAAAAAAATAATTATTTTTTTAAAAATATTTATCTTGATGTATTCAGATCAGTTGACTTCCTAAGGCTGAATGATAAGCTCGAATGCGGAAGTATCGGATTGATCGGGAAAGGCCTGGGTGCGGCTGCAGCGGTCTTTACAGCCGCTTTTTCAAACAGGATTAAAGCTCTGGTACTTGACAGCCCATCATTCTGTTATCTTGAACTGAATCAAAATATTTCAAAAAGCGATGCCACTAATGAGATAAATTCATTTCTTTTAAATAATAAAAGCAAAAGAAAAGCAATTAAAAAAAATCTTTCCTACTTTGATGCAATAAATCACTCAGACAAAATAAATATACCTGTTCTTGTGACAGTCGGGCTAAGAGATTCATTTTCTCCTCCTGAATGTACTTTTGCCCTGTTCAATCATTTCCTTTGTGAAAAGACCGTTGAAGTTTATCCGGAAGACGATCATACAGCAGGGGGAGATGATCAACTGAAAAAATCAATAACATGGGCAAAGGAAATAGCTTTTGTGGAATAATACTATTTATTGAAGCCCGCGGGCCGGCTTCACGCCTGTTTTCCGGCTAACCCGAAGTGGTTAATGTTGGGAGAGTTGCATTTGTTTTTCACGGAACAAAATACCCGCCCCACTCTACACCTCGCTGACCTTTGTCATTTACTTCTATTCTGACATCAGACCACCATCCCTTGATCGAGGGAGACTTATATGTGGAATACACTACAATATACCTGTATTCTTCAGACTCTTTTATTTTAGTATAGATGCCCCTCAGGCTGCCTACTTCATTTGCCTTATAAATACTGCCCCCGGTTTCTTCAGCAATTCGCTTAAGAACAGGATTTATTTCTTTAAAGACAATAATATAAACAGGTATATAATGACTTTTGGCGAACTCGATTATATTTTCCGGTGTATATCTTTCGAATGAATTATCGCTGACACTGCCATCCGATAACAAAACAACGCCTCTTCTGTTTAATTTTGGAAGAAGATTACTTACTGCGTTGTATAATACTTTATCAATTGCTTTGCCGGAGGAATAATTTCTTTTTCTTAATTCTTTTATTGTCCTTCTTCGGCTCCAGTCAAAATCATTTCCAACCCATGAATCTTTGTTATAATTTAAAACCTGAATAGCATCATTACGTTTCATTTTTTTTAATATAAAATCGGATATCCAGGGTATCTCATTATGATATCCCATATTAGAATCCGATCTGTCAACGCAGAGTACTATTGACACTGAACTGGAATTATTCTTCAGGTAGTCAACATAAACACCGTTCATTTCGGCATTATCTTCCACCAGTTTAAAATTCTTTCTTTTTAAATTATAGACAGGGCTGCCGTTGCGGTTCCTTACATTGAGATAAAACGCGATCACTGGATATTTGCTTATATCAATGGATGTAATTTCCAGAAATAAATTCGTATATAAACTGCTTAGCGGAGAAAAGACAAAAAGACTTTCATAATTGTGATCCAGGCAATAGAGCATCCCCTCCCTGTCAGCATGAGCCGAAACAAGCATTGAGAAATTCCTGGCGGCATTATCCCATGAACTGAACCAGTAAGAACTATTGTCACTTAAGGAATAAAAAACAAGGCCGTTTCTATCATCCGAGACGATCAGTTCATTATTATAAATATTTATTCCTCTTGGATTTTCAAGTCCTTTG
>CAZVYR010000275.1:0-5754 GCA_964631555.1 uncultured Leptospirales bacterium | reverse complement strand
GTTGTAAAGCTCTTCTGGCTGCTTTGATTTCTTTTCAGCCTTCAGGGCATTTATGATCACAGGGCATGTATCAATAAGCAAAGGTGACAAAAAAACCGATATAGAATATATCGATTCAAGAAGATTTCTCATTACCGAAGACAGCTTCTCTGTCTCATTATCTTTTGCAAGCTGCCATGGCTTGTTTTCGTCTATATATTTATTCAAGTGCCTTATGAATTCCCATAACTTCTCAATACCAATACTTGTCTGAAAATTCGTACAAGAACTGATATACTCCTCCGCGGATTTCCTCAAATGAGCAGTGAGCCCTTCCCTTCCCGCGGAATTATCCGGGAAATATGCCGGTATAGCCCCTTCAAAATATTTCTCAACCATATTAAAAGTTCTTTTGATTAAATTGCCCAGGTCATTGGCGAGGTCATAATTTATTCTGTCTATTACGACATCCTCGTTAAACTTCGCATCCAGGCCGAAGGTCATTTCCCTGAGAAAGAAATATCTTATCTGGTCGTTACCGTATTTACGCACAAGCTCAAGAGGAGTTACCACATTTCCAAGACTCTTGGACATCTTGGCATCGTCCATATTCCAGTAACCGTGCACGTTTAAATGACGGAAAGGCTGAATGCCTGCTGCATGAAGCATCGTGGGCCAGAAAACTCCGTGAGGTTTTACAATATCCTTGGCAATAATATGCTGGGCCGCGGGCCAGTATTTTTTGAATTTTTCATTATCCGGATAACCGATCGCGCTTATATAATTTATCAGTGCATCGGACCAAACATAAGTTACATACTCCTCATCAAACGGAAGCGTAATACCCCAGCTCAACCTTGATTTCGGTCTCGAAATACATAAATCTTCCAGTACCCCTCCTTTAAGCAGCGCAATAACTTCGTTTTTATATCTTTCCGGCCTTATAAAATCCGGGTTGTTGCTGATATAGTCCAGAAGCCACCCCTGGTATTTACTCATCTTGAAAAAATAATTCTTCTCTTCGATATACTTCGGTTCCGTATTGTGCTCAGGGCATTTATTATTTATGATCTCCTTTTCAGTCAAAAACCGCTCACAGCCGATACAGTAATACCCCCCGTAACTTCCGAAATAAATATCGCCGTTATCGAATATCTTCTGCAGAATATTCTGAACCACACTCGTATGACGTTTTTCCGTAGTCCTTATGAAATCGCTGTTCTGTATCTCCAGTTCTTTCCATGCATTGCGAAAAACCATGCTGATTTTATCCGTATATTCCTGCGGGCTTGTATTGTTCTCGCTTGCAGCTACCGCGATTTTATCACCATGCTCATCAGTACCTGTAATAAAATATGAATCATACCCAAGCATCAAATGAAACCTATGCACAAAATCAGCAAGTATAGTGGTGTATGCGTGACCCAGATGCGGCTCAGCATTTACATAATAGATCGGTGTTGTCACGTAAAATATCTTATCCATTAAAAAACCTCATTACATAATTATATCAAAAAATTTATTTTTATCCTTCTGCAGCGTTAATCTCGTATGTATCTTTCGCAGGTGTATTATTTAATCTCTGAATTACACCTTCTTTAATATAGAACCTGTCTTCTTTTTTCTGAATATCGTCATGATTCAAGTCAATTATATGCGCGTCATTCTTTAATCTTATTAAACCTCTTAATGTATCAACAGATATAACCCTGTAAGTTTTATCCCCAACATCAATCTCCATATCTACAACCGGGAGATGCTTATTAAGATCCCTGTACATATCAAATTCATACCCCAGGCAGCAAAGAAGACGGCCGCACATACCTGAAATCTTTAAAGAATTCAGATTTAAATTCTGCTCTTTAGCCATCTTTATTGAAACCGGCTCAAAACCATTATTTAAAAAACCGCAGCATAATTCCCTTCCGCAAAGACCAAACCCGCCGAGTATCTTTGTTTCATCCCTAACTCCGATTTGTCTCATTTCAATTCTTGTCCTGAAAATCGCAGCCAGGTCCCTGACAAGCTCTCTGAAATCAATCCTGTTCTCAGCAACAAAATAAAAAATGATCTTTGTCTTGTCAAAAAGCGACTTTACCAGAACGAGCTTCATCTCAAGCTTTCTTTCAATAATTTTCTTTTTACAAACACCGTAAGCCTTGTTTTCAAGAAATTCTATTTCAGGAAGCTTGTTCAAATCTTCCTCAGTAGCAGCTTTAACCAATTTGCCGTTTTTTTCGACTTTACATTCTTTTAAGTGATTTATGCAGCCACCAGTAAAGCCAATATCAATACCATGTTCGGTCTCTACAATATAATAAGTACAGGGCTCAATAGTTATTTCATCCGCACTGACATAGCATGTATTACAACAATTGCGCAGCTTTATATAGACCAAATCCATATTATCCTCCTATCCTTCTGCCTGTTAATTCCAACGGTAAAAGCGCATTATTCATCCGGTCAGTACCCGCATAAAGCAGCCCCTTAATTGCATATTTAATATTCAAATTATAAGATCCGGTTTTTTTAATAATAATTAAAATCTTTAAAAGGTCATACACTTTATTTTCATCGTCTATAAATATTTCATTCATTTCCGGAAACACCATATCCAGGTTCCTGATTAACGTCAAAAGATTTAACCTGTAGATATTAATAATAATATCCAGCCAAAGATCACTTTTTATTTTATTCTGGATCGTTCCAAAATCAAGTTCCAGTATCTCATCCTCACGCAATAAGGCTGACATCGTTTTACATACTGTAATAATTTTATTAAACTGATCAGTGTCCATAAGAATTCCCGCGACTTCCAGTGAACCACCGGATATATTTACAATCAGGTCGAGCAAATCACGATTTTCCGGGAAAACATTATTGTTAAATATAATATCCCTGACATCATTATCCGGTAAAGGAAAGAATCTTATCTCAGTACACCTGGAAAGAATTGTCGGAAGCAGGTTGTTCCTGTTTGAAGAAATAAGAATAAAACACGTGCCGGGCGACGGCTCTTCAATAGTCTTTAACAGGGCATTTTGTCCCTCTTCTGTTACCTTATCAACACCATTTATAATTACACCGAACCTCCCGCTGATCGACTTTGCAGACAGCCTGTGAATAAGCCATCGTATACTCCCCCTTTCATAGTTCTCCTCACTTCCTATTGGAATAATACCCTTCTCATTAGTCTGAATCTCAATAAAATCAGGAAATGTCTCATTTGCGATTTGCTTACAGCTCGGACAATGCAAACAAGGGGGATTAGAATTAATACAAAATAAAGAAGATATAAATCTCCTGGCTACCAGGCTTTTACCTGTCCCGGCAATACCGGTAAATAGAATCACCTGCGGGATTTTTTCATGATTAAGCAAAGAATTTAATATTTTAATCTGTCTTCGATGCCCTGTAATACCTTCTGCATTCATAATTCGATTTTTCAATACAAGAGATCAAATACCAGTCCCCGAATTTCTTCAACAGCCTTTAATAAATTAAAGGCCTTATTGTTAGAAGTAATATAACCGGTAATCTCAAATAATCTTGAATTAATTTTATTCACTATAACAAAGTCAGCTTTATCTCTTTTCAAACGCCTTAATTTCGAAGTTTCAAAACCCTCATCCAGTATCTTCTTTAATAACTGCTCAACAACAGATTTATACCTGCGGAGATGATATTGTGACTGCCTTTCTAAGAACTCTTTTTCTTCTTTTTTAAGATCATTTAAAAGCTCATCAATGGCGCCTTTAAATTCAAAGGAAATCCTGTCATTCAATACCGTGCCAAATGATTCTTTCTGCCTGACGTCATGTGACCTTTGTTTGGACTTAACCCTTGAATTTTCTTCTTTTTTAGCTTTTGTGTTACTAATGGGTATCATTCCTGTTCAATCCTTTTATTTATAGTGCAATTGCCCTCAAATATGACCCCGTCCTCCATGATCAATCCCGGAGTAATAATATTGCCCTCAACATGCCCCGTCGAAAGCATGATCACCCTCTCAGTGGCAAAAATATTTCCTCTGACCATACCGCCGACAACCACGACATTCGCCCTAATATCGGTAATGGCCTCGCCGGTTTGTCCGATTAGCACTTTTCCTTCGGTTTCAATAGTACCCTTAAATTTCCCGTCTATTCTTAACAATCCATTTATCGTAAATTCACCTTTAAATTCAGAGCCTTCGCCTATAATACTATTGACGATTTTATCCTCAATTTGCTTAACCGGTCGTGTCGTCATATTCCTCCGCTTTTACAATGTACAAATAAATAATAATACGTCATCATTATACGCATTTTGGGATTTGCAAGCAAGTTTTGCAAACACTAATTCTTAAAAAAGAACATCCTGAACAAAAAGCGTAAAAAAATAATTGCAGGATATAATCTATCTTTCCACTCCGTCTCATAGTCTTTTAAGAAATGCGCTCGCCTCTAAGCCGCTTCCCCTCCGTTTAGGAGTCACTTCCATTCCCGTTCCATAATACCAGCTTTAGCTGGTATTATATCGTTCCTGAGTCTTCCAACCACCGATCCATGTGCAAACCCGAACATATTTTGTTCGTTTCCACTCACTTTTCATTCTGTTCATCCTTCGTTGCATAGTAATAACAAAGTTATTTTTCTGAAAGCTACTTTACTTTTTGAATAAACTGCTGATAATATGGAAGGGTCATAGAAGTTCGCTCATACACTCATTGCAAATCTCATTATGAATTACGGTATGATTCTTTTCGATGTGCTATTTTTTCTATGTATATCAATATCTCTTTTTGTTTAATTTCATAAATAATTCTATAATCTCCGACTCTATATGACCAAAAGCCTGTAAGATTACCTACCAGAATTTTCCCTGATTGAGGATCATTAGCAATTATATCAAGAGCAGCAATGAATTGCTTAAATAATTTGTGGTCGGACTTTGAAGTTTTATCTAAAAATTTACCTGTCTTTCCGGATAAGATCAGTTGATACATCTATATTCCATGAGTCTTTTTGAAATCTTCGTATTTAACTGAATTTCCTTTGTCAATCTCTTCACGTTCTTTTTTCAACTCTTCTAAAATTCCTGGATTCGAAGATAATATTTCAATAGTTTCTTTCATCCCTTCATATTCATGGATTGGTATTACAACAACTGGCTCGTTGCTTTTAATTTTTATAGTATTCATTCTATTTACCTCGGAATAATAGATCAAGTACAACTTACCACCATATCAATAAATCGTCAAGTAAAATGACCATTCATAAAAAGAGTTCAACATATTCAAACAATTAAACATCATCATATTACCGGGTATTTTTTCAGATGTTGTCTTGTGCTTTTCTGTTCCAAAATTAACCAATATAAACAATGTTCAACATTTAAATTCCTAAATTCAAAAACTCATTTCCCGACCCAATCATTCTTTCCCCAAACTTGTAACCTGAAATTTTCAATCTGGAAACTCTTTCTCCTTGGAACTTGGAACTATTAACCTGGAGCTACTTTCTTTCCTTGGAACCTGGAACTACTTTTTTTCATCGCTCTGCAAACACGATCAGCTTCTGTAAATCCATCTTAACCGTACGACCATTTTCATCTGACCGAACCTGTCGCAGCACGTTTTTCTCCCCTCTCCTTTCGGGATGAGGGGTTGCCCGTCTGCGCCGGGCATTGGGTGTGAGGTCTCTTTCATCCACGATCTTCCTCCCCCGCATCCTGCTCCTTTCACCGCTTCCACTCCGTCTCATAATACCAGCTAACGCTGGTATTCGGTCGCTC
>CAZVYR010000274.1:0-5766 GCA_964631555.1 uncultured Leptospirales bacterium | reverse complement strand
CCGGGTTTACACAACTCGTGATGGAGGGCGAGAAGCCTGTTGAACGCCTTAACCTTGAGAGCGTTGTGGAGGTTACAGGCAGAGTCACCAGGGAAGAGCGTAGCCCGTATAACAATATTGAGATCAAAGTTGAACATATAAACGTGATCAGCCATGCTGAAACCAGTCTTCCTGTAAGCGTTAACAGCAATCCGGGGAATATAAATTTGCCCACTATACTTGACAACAGGACGATATCTCTGAGGAATCCCGGTATTTTACGGACATTCAGGATACAATCCGATATTGCGGGATATTTTTCAGAATACCTGCGGATGCAGGAGTTTACCGAGATCAAGACCCCGAAGATAATTTCAAGCGGTACTGAGGGGGGAACGAATATATTTGAGGTGAAGTATTTCGACAGGACAGCATACCTGGCACAGTCCCCGCAGTTCTATAAGCAGATTATGGTAGGCAGCGGTATGGAGCGCGTGTTTGAGATAGGGCCTGTTTTCAGGGCCGAGCATCATGATACTGTGAGACATCTGAACGAATATACCAGCCTGGATTTTGAGATGGGGTTTATCCGTGATGAGCAGGACGTGATAGATATACAGGAAGGGCTTCTTAAATATATCTTTAAAAAGATCAGGGAAAAGTATGAAAATAATAATACTTTTCAGAAACTTTCCCTGAATATGCCTGACCGTATACCGCGGATACATTTTCTTGAAGCAATGGAAATAATCAGTTCCATGGGGATAAGGGATATGGAAGAGGGTGATATTTCTCCTGCGGGAGAAAAGGCATTGTGCGAATATTTTGAAAAGGAGAAGAATTCTTCTTTTGTTTATGTGGTCGGTTATCCTGTCAAGAAGAGGCCGATGTATACAATGCCGGACGAGCGGCTCCCGGGTTATACGAGAAGCTTTGATCTTCTTTATAAGGGGATTGAGATCACTACAGGCGGCCAGCGTATACATGATTATCATCAGCTTCGGGACAATATAGTGGAATTCGGGAATAATCCCGGAGAGTATAAGGATTACCTGACTATATTCAAATACGGCATGCCTCCTCACGGGGGTCTGGGTATGGGCCTTGAAAGATTGACTATGAAGATACTGGATTATAACAATATCAGGGAAGCTTCTCTTTTCCCAAGGGATATTAACAGGATTACGCCTTAGTATTTCAGTTGTCCTGACTTATTGATTTAATATTTATTATTAGATCGATTAAACGATTTTTTTAAAATGCTATATTTTGGTGTTTTGTTCGATTTCCTTTTATTGGTTTAAACACGGACCGTATTTGACTTTGAAACGGAGGGGAAGCGACTTTGAGACGGAGCGGAAACGGAGGGAATCCTGTTTTTCCTGTGGTCAATCAGGGGGTAGCCGTCAGCTTTCATGAGAAACATAGCAACTATAATAATTTTAACAATAAGAACAGATCAATGAACGACAAATCAAAAATAGATATCGAAAACCTTATTGAGCTGGCTTCGTTCGAAGTCAAGTCTGAAGAAAAGAAGCAACTGGAGACGGAACTGGATGATTTTCTGGAGTACGCGCGCGTAATAGACAGTGCTCCGTGCGACGATCTTGCTCCGGCGAGCCACGCAGTGGAAAAGGAAGCATATTTGCGGGATGATCTTAGCGAAAGCTGGGGCAGGCTTGACGAGCTTCTGGGTAATAGTCCCGGTTTGCAGGAAACGAGTTATCTTGTTCCGCCTCAGAAGGGAAGGACCGGAAGTACTGAAGAGGATGAAAACAGTACTGAGGCAATGGAGAGCGCAGAGTACGAAGCAGTAATTGGGCTTGAAGTGCATGCTCAGTTGAAAACAAAATCGAAGTTATTCTGCAAATGTTCAGCATCATTCGGAAATGAGCCTAACTTTAACACATGCCCGGTATGTACAGGCCAGCCCGGTGTTCTTCCTGTGCTGAACAGGGAAGCAGTTAACATGGCGATTCTCGCGGGATTGGCTGCGAACTGTACGATCAATAAGCATTCGGTATTTGCTCGAAAGAATTATTTTTATCCTGACCTTCCCAAGGGTTACCAGATATCCCAGTTTGAAGAGCCTGTATGCAGCGGCGGATTTATTGAGATAGAAACAGGAGGCACTGTCAAGAGGGTCAGGCTGAACCGCATACACATGGAAGAGGATGCCGGAAAGATGGTACACGTCGGCGCTCCCGGTATATGGGGGTCAAAGGCAAGCGCCGTTGACCTGAACAGGTCGAGTGTGCCTTTGATCGAGATAGTGACTGAACCGGATATATCCGGTTCTGAGGAGGCGCGTGAATATGTTACCATGCTCAGGGCTCTGCTTGTTTCACTGGATATTTGCGACGGCAACATGGAAGAAGGAAGCCTGAGATGTGATGCTAATGTCTCTATAAGGCCCATAGGACAGAAGGAGCTGGGGATTAAAGTAGAGATTAAGAATATGAATTCTTTTAAAGCAATTGAAAGAGCCCTGGATTATGAAATACAACGATTAATAAAAATGAAGAAGTCCGGCATCAGGATAAGGCAGGAGACAAGGCTGTGGGATGAAAGCGGCCAGAAGACTTTTCTTATGAGAAGCAAAGAGGAATCGCATGATTACAGGTATTTTCCTGATCCTGATCTTTTGCCTCTCAAGCTTACTGATGAATGGATAGAGAGCGTAAGATCAGGATTGACGGAAAGTCCCCTTGAGAGAAAGAAGAGATATGTCAGCGAGCATTCCTTTAATGAGAACGAGGCGCGCCTGTTTATGCTTAACCCTGGATACGCTGATTTCTATGAATCGGTTCTTGAACATTATGATAATCCGAGGACTCTTGCTAACTGGTTTTTCAGCGAAATATTATCCTACATAAGCGGGAACATTGAAGATATACATATTAAGCCGCGCGATCTGGCTGAGCTTCTGAAGAAGATAGACAGAGGCGAAATAAGCGGTAAGATAGGGAAAGACGTGATAAAGAAGGCCTTTGCCGATAATAAGGATCTTATGAGCATAATTGAACAGGAAGATATTAAACAGGAGACCGACCCCGCTGTCATCGAAAAGGTCGTGGATTCAATACTGGAGGAGAACAAATCCCAGGTGCAGGAATACCTCGAAGGAAAGACAAAGATATTCGGTTTCTTTGTTGGAGAGATTATGAAGGCTTCAAAGGGAAAAGCAAATCCGGGGCTCGTTAACGAGATATTAAAGAAAAAGTTAAAAAAGTAAAGCATCTGATCTCAGGTTTCTGCTTGAGGAATGTACCGGGTTACTTTTATATTTCCTCTAAGTCTTTCATGAAGTTGATATTTTTAAATATCCTGGCAGGGTCAGAAAACTTCAGTATTTCGGTTTCGCTGACCTTCCGCAGATTGCATTTGTCATAAATATCCGTGATTTTATATTTTCCTGATATTATGTTATCCTTGAAACGCTCCAGGCATTCCTTGGTATATATAGCATGAAGAGCCTCATAATATCCATTCAGCATTGACGGTACTGTGATGTCAAAGTTATCCGAAATGGAGATCATGTATTCTATAAAATCTGTATTCAGGAAAGGCAGATCGGCAGCGAAACAGAAAGCTTTGTGTGTTTCGGAATATTCGAGTGCTGAGTAAATCCCTACTATTGGGCCGATGCCGGGGATAATATCGGGTAGTACAGGGATATTCAGAAAGGAAAATTTAGTCTTATCATTTGCGATTATCTTTATTTTTTTAAAGACTGAATTAAGAGTATTTATAACTCTTTCGACCAGGGTAATTCCCTTGTGTTCGTATAATAGCTTATCCTCTCCGAATCTTCTGCTTTTGCCCCCTGCTATTATAAAGGCTGTTATGTCCGTGGTTTCAGTCATCTGGAAATTATTAAAAGAAATAATGAATTATTAAAACAGGAGGCAGGCCTCTTCCCCTAATAGATTGCGGGTTTGTATATAGTCATAATATGAATCGGAATTTCAGGGGAGTTTTACTGTTAGTCTTCTTTTAGTTTTATCCCCGGATTGACGGCTTCTATTTTTTCTTTCAGGTCTTCCTTGAATAACCGGTAAACTATTACAGCCGAATTATCAGGATTGTAATATTCAAAGGCAATATGCCCGAAGTCAAGGAATTTCCGCATTTTATCGGGCAGCTCTTTTTTTATTTCGGTGAGGTTTTGAATATCGTTTACATCTTTGATTTTTAATTTTTGCACATGATATTCAAGACTATAATTCGCCAGGTTATGGATTATAATATCTTCCATGATGCTTTTCGCGTTCTTAAGCGCGCTTTCGCGCTGTTCAACAAGGCCGCGGGAGCTGTTATCCGGCATTCCTTTGATTGTTACCTGGTAATGATCTGAATCAAGAAATCCCTCGCTCGTGAAGTCATTGGCAAGTTTATTAGTATCATAGTATCTGATTGTACAGCTTAACGGAATTAAAAGCATAATAAAAATAAAGAGAGTAAAAGCAAGTTTGATGTGTTTCATTTTATATATCTTTTAATATTATATTTTCGAAAAATGAGTTAATCTTTGCTTTGCGCATTCAAAGCAGCTTCCCTGGTTGGCCCGGTTCACTGGCTTTTTAACAGGTTTATAATATCCTGTATTTTGTCCCTGTCCGGATGGTTGGGTTTCAGGGATAATAGTTTCTCGTAATGATAGATCGCTTTTTCTTTGTCTCTCAAGTTTCTTTGGTAAAGAATGCCGAGCTCTTCATGTGCCTCATAGAGCTGGGGATCGATCTTGAGCGCTCTTTCAAATGATTTGGCCGCGTCGCTGTACATCTGCTTATCCCGGTATGTGATGCCCAGAAAGAAATGGGCTTTGGCATTTACGGGATTTATATTAAGCGCTGTATTATATTCTTCTATCGCTTCATCGTACATTTTTGATTCCCTGTATGCTTTGGCAAGATTAAAATGAGCGTCGAATGATTTAGGATTGTTCTGTGTCGCATTTTTATACTGCTGAATAGCTTTGTCAGAAAGGTTGTTCTGTAAATAGATATTCCCGAGATTGATATAAGCATTGGTATAATTCGGATTAGCAGTAATGGCTTTCTGGTAAAAGCCAATTGCCTTATCCTCATCGTTTAATCCTTCGCTGGCTTTTCCGAGCTCGTATAGCGTGGCAGCATCATTGCCTTTGATCTCAAGAGCCCGGTTGAACATTGCTGCTGCTTCGATGTATTTTTTCTGTATTGAGAAGATAAGACCTATGTTAAAGTATGCCTGGAAATATTCCGGGTCAAGCTCTATTGTCTTCTTATAGAATTGTATGGCGTTATTATAGGATTTCATTTCGTGATAGGTTTCTGCGACCTTGAAGTTTGTGTCGGGATTGTTGGGCCTGAGTTTTTTATCTTCTGTAAAATGGGACAGGGCCTCATTGTAATTTTTATTTTTAAGATAGATGTCGCCCAGGTTAAAGTGAGCCCTGTCAAGGGTTGGATCCTGTTGTATCGAGGTTTTAAGGTCTTTTATGGCCTGGCGGCTGTTATTCAGTTTCAGGTAAGACAGTCCCCTGGAATAAAAAGCTTTGGGGAATTTGGGCTGTTCTTTGATCGCCCTGTTGAAAGATTTAATAGCAGATTCATACTTGCCGTCTATGTAATACAATAATCCCAGCCTGTAATGAGAGTCCGCGCGTTTGGGGTTGGCTATTATAGCGTTCTGGTAGGCTTTCTTGGCTTCGTCGTATATTTCGCCGTGGTCGTATATTCTGCCGCGCCAGTAATAGGAATGATCGTCATTTTTGTTTATATCAACAGCCTTGCCGTACGC
>CAZVYR010000273.1:0-5767 GCA_964631555.1 uncultured Leptospirales bacterium | reverse complement strand
TATGATACGGGCCAGGAAATGTGGAAAGCCTGGTATGTGATCAGAAAAACAAAGTCCGGTTATGTCGGAGATATAGAAGGTACAAAGACAACTTTTTATAAATCCGGGAAAGTACTCCGCCTGGAAGAATATAGAAATGGAGAAATAAAAGGCAGATATCAGGAATTTTACGAAAACGGCAATCCTAAGGAAATATCCTGGTTTACTGATAACATGCATAATGGAAAATGCAATATTTACTGGGAAAACGGGAATTCCAAAGAGCAGGGATTTTACCAGAATGATTTGAAAAGCGGTGAATGGAAGACCTTTTACGATAACGGACTGTTGCAAATGATTGGCAGGTTCTCAATCAGGAAAGCATCCGCTAAAGGCGCTGAAAAGGCTGTTTCTTTAAAAAACGGGAAATGGCAATTCTTCTCCAGGTATGGTCTTCTCCAGAAAGAGGGATATTACAATTACGGGAAAGAATCAGGCCTTTGGAAATTTTTTGCGTATGAAAACAGGCGCAGACGTACCATCGCGATGGAATTGACTTTAAAAGATGGAATGGCAAACGGCACTGGTAAAATATACGACAACGGACTTCTTTCCGCCATAGGCCAGTTTACAGGCCCAATCAAAGGAATTTATGAAAAAACCGTTAACAAAGAACAGTCAGGCGAAGAAGCTTTTAAAACTATCCCGCCGGATGATCCGTCAAAAGGAATCTCATATAAATGGGTCGGCAAATGGCTGCCGCCTCAAAAGAACGGGAAATGGACTGAATACTACCCTGGCGGGAAAAAGAAAAAGATCGAAGCATCATTTACAATGAATATATTAAACGGCCAATACAGGGAATATTTCGAAAACGGTAAAATAAAAGCTGAAGGGGAATACTTAAACGGCCAAAAGAACGGAAAATGGAAAATATACAATGAAGACGGTACTTTAAGTGAAGAAGGTTCAGACAATAAATAATCACTCAAGATGAGTTATTTATTTAAAATATTCTGCAGCGTTCCTGAAAATAGCAAAACCCTCTCCCTGCTCAGGAAGGCTGCCGCCTTCGCGTCTGGCTTTCTCCTTTAACCAGGTCCAGTCATCGCGCTGAGTAAAGAAAATACCCCTCTCGGGATGCGGCATCATTCCCATTATACGCCCTGTTTTATCGCAGACCGCGGCAATGTCGTTCATTGACCCGTTGGGATTATACGGGAATTCTCCCGATGCCCTGTCCCCGTCCGGTTTTACGTAACGCATAACTGCAAATTTATTACTTTCAATTTGCTCCAGGATATTATCCGGCGCGAAAAAATTACCCTCTCCGTGGGCCACAGGTATATGAAGTTTACTAATGCCTTTTGTGAATACTGAAGGAGTCTCTTCTATAATGAGATCAATCCACCTGCATTCATAACGGAACGTGCGATTATATTCAAGAGAAACTTCCGCTTCCCCGAACATTTCCCCAATAGCAGGAACAATCCCGAGATTTACCATTACCTGGAAACCGTTGCATATACCAAGCATGAGAGTGTCCCTGTCTATGAATGATTTAAACTCATCTACCAGGTTGTTCTTGATCTTATTGGCAAGAGCCTTGCCGCTGCCTGCGTCATCTCCGTAGGAAAAACCACCGGGAAAAGTAAAAATCTGAAAATCATCCAGGATATGAGGCGAATCGATTATATCGTTTATATGTATGATCTTTGAAGAAGCGCCCGCTTTTTCAAAAGCATAGGCTGTTTCCTCATCGCAATTGATGCCGTAACCTGTGAGTATAAGGGCTTTCGGTTTTACCATAAATAACTTACTCCTAAAAATCTTTAAAAAGGCCTTTATATGAATCCAGCAATGAATGCACACTTGATTTAATAATAGTTTTCTGATTCGAATGTACCTGGACATATATCCCGGAAGTGGTAGTTCCCAGCAGGCCGAAAGGGAGCCCCGTAAATATCTTTTCGAATCTTTCCGAATTATCAGGATTGACCGAAACGAGCAGCCTGCCCTGGGACTCGGAAAACAGCATTGTATCCTTTCTCAGCTTTTTCTTTACCGGCATTCTGCTGATATCGGCGTCAAAGCCAAGCAGCCCAGCCATTGAGGATTTGGCAAGAGCAAGAGCAAGCCCGCCTCTTTCAATGCTGATCGATGAAGCAATCAGTTCCAGGTCAATTGCTTTCTCCAACGCTCTGTAAACAGATATATTCTTCTGAGGATAAACCGATGGAACATTATTACCAATGAACTTCCGTCCCTGCAATATCTCTCCCATATACGCGTAAAACTCCGATCCCCCGTTCTCATCATCCGTTTCGCCTAAAATGTAAATGAAATCGCCTGGATACTTGAAATCTATGGTCTGGCATTTGTTTATGTCGTTTATTATCCCTATGGACGATATAAGAAGGGTCGGCGGAACAGAGATAAATACTTCTTCCATGTTCTCATCAAATCCTTTGAAATCATTGAACATGCTGTCCTTTCCCGATATAAATGGAGTACCGAAAGCAACTGCGACATCATAGCACGCCCTTGCCGCTTCCTTTAGCTCTGCAAGCCTCTCGGGATTATTCGAATCGCACCAGCAGAAATTATCAAGCAGCGCGATCCTGTCAAGCGAACCTCCCGCAGCAATAATATTTCTAATAGCTGTATCTATTGAACATGCTGCCATGCGGTAAGTATCAATGTCGCTGTACGAAGGATAGAGGCCCTGGGAAAGCACGACGCCTTTACGTGAATCGAGTACCGGCCTTATCACTGTCGCGTTACCATTCACTTTGCCTTTGCCCTGCAAAGGCTTAATAACCGAGCTGGCCTGTACCTCGTGGTCATACTGGCTGGATATAAATTCAAAGCTCGCGGTATTGAGCCTTCCCGCAATGCCATGAAAGACCTTTGTGAGAATTTCAGGCTCATTAAAGTCAGGCTCAGGCTCCCCCTTCCCTGTCTTCGCGGTTTTAAGAACTCTCTTGGGCAGGCCGTCGTGAAGGAACCCCATGTCAAGGTCGAACACGCGTTTACCATTGAACATGACTTCCCCCCTGCCGCTGTTGTTGAACCTGCCTATCACAGTGGCTTCAACATCCCTCTTCTTCATCAGTTCCATAAACCCGGCCAGTTTTTCCTGCGGCACAGCCAGGGTCATTCTCTCCTGGGACTCGCTTACCCATATCTGCCACGGAGCCAGGCCCGGATACTTCAAAGGAACCTTTTCAAGCTCTACTTCAAAACCGCCGCTCTCCTTTGCCATCTCTGCAACTGAGCACGAAAGACCGCCCGCGCCGTTGTCTGTGATCGAATTATAAAGTCCCTTGTCCCTGGCTTCCTTGACTATCGCGTCGGACAGCTTCTTCTGAGTGATCGGATCGCCTATCTGTACGGCAGTGGCAGGGCTGCCTGAGCTCAACGCCTCTGAAGAAAACGTGGCACCGTGAATACCGTCCCTGCCTACTCTTCCTCCTGCCATCACTATGTAATCGCCGGGCATGGCTTTCTTTTTGACTGATACTGCATTATTTATTGTCGCAGGCAAAAGACCCAGAGTGCCCACGAATACAAGAGGCTTGCCCTTGTATCTCTCGTCAAAATAAACAAAACCCTGCGGCGTCGGGATACCTGACTGGTTCCCCCCGACATTAACTCCCTGTACCACACCGTCCATTATCCTGCGCGGCGAAAGAAGGGCCGACTCCATGTTCTTCTCCCTGTACAAAGGCCTCTCATCAAAGGGATCTGCAAAGCAGAATCCGTACCTGTTCGCCACAGGCTTTGCCGCCATACCGAACCCTATGGCATCCCTGTTCACTCCAACTATGCCTGTTATTGCTCCGCCGAAAGGGTCCAACGCGCTAGGGCTGTTGTGCGTTTCCACTTTATCCGAGACTATATAATTCTCATCGAATATTATTCCGCCCGCGTTGTCCTCGAATACTGAAACGCAGAAATCTTTATCCCCTTTTTCCGTGCGTATCCTGTTGGTAGCTTCCTTTATATATCTTTTATATATTCCTTCGTCTATTTCATCGAGACTGGATGAAAAGATTGTATGCTTGCAGTGTTCGCTCCAGGTCTGGGCAATGGATTCCAGCTCAACATCAGTGGGATTCCTTTTCTCAATTTCGTTGAAATGACTCTTTATCGTGTACATTGACAGCATATCAAGAGCGAGCGGCCCTCTGCGGGTGCCGTCCTTTTCTGATATGCCCTCCTTACCGAGATGAAGAAGCCCATCATCCTGGATATTGATATTGACTTCGTCCGCCTCAGCACTGCCGGATATATTTACCACAGGAAGTCCAAAGCCCATACCTGAATCGGAGACATACTCCTTAAGCGAAAGGATCTTTATCCTGTGAATAAGGGGATTATAAAGCTCGGAACCTATGCGGCATGCCTCTTCGTATGTGATGTTTCCGTCTATAAAGTACGTTGTAGTACTGAACACCGACTTCTCGCTATCCAGCTCAATCTTCAACAGATCTTCGATCATTTCCCTGACAGTGTGAGCAACATTATCCGTTACTCCGGGTAAAAATCCTGTTTCTATTGCAAAAGCAAATTTTTCAGGAATATACGGCTTATTTATGAGGTATGACTGTGTTACATGCTGGGTGAGCGAGCCTGCAATCCTTTCAGCATCGTTATTATTTATATCTATATTTAATAGATAATTATTGCTGAGATATATTTTTTTTATATCCAGGCTGAGCCTTTCCAGTCTGCGCCTTATTGCCTCGCCCCTGTAATCAATTGTCTTGTAATATACTTCTATTCTTATATTCGCTTTTTCCAATTCCATAACCCGGTTGATAAATGCATTGCTGAATCTGACTGAATCTATTGCTATATAATTCACTGTTGAATCGATAAACCAGCCTGATTTCAACCAATTTTCGTTTTTTTTTACTTTTTTTTAGTATTTTTCCCCAAATGACTTTGTCACGACTATGGGATGAATAAAACCTGTCTAAAAAACCTGAAATTTAATTTATACTCTGCTGAATGGTAATTAAGTCATACAATATGTTTCTTGACAAAGAGATAATAAATAATCTTTTATAAATCATCATATTAGTCAAACTCCGGAGATAAAAGATGAGCATATTTTACAGGAGACTGCCGAAATTCGGTTATATGAAACCAGGAACACTGGATGAAGCTGTCTCAATATTAAACGATCAGAAAGGCAGGGCCAGGGTCTACGCGGGCGGAACCGATCTTATTCCCAGGCTTAAACAGCGCGCGATCGAGATACCCGAATATCTTGTTGACCTAAAGGCCATTAAAGGGCTGGCGCACATTTCCCATGATAAAGATTCCGGGCTGAGAATAGGCTCGCTTGCCACAATAAGCTCAATAGAAAAATCACAAATTATAAAGGAAAGATTCCCCTCGATACACCAGGCAGCTTCAGGAATTGCTTCCCCGCAGATAAGGAACAGGGGCACCTTCGCAGGCAACATCTGCAACGCAGTTCTATCTGCGGACAGTGCTCCGGCGCTCATGACACTTGAAGCAGAGCTCCTTGTCAAAGATCCCCTGTGGTCAGAGAAAAATAAAAAAACAAAACAGGAAGGTAATGTTTCGTACGGTACAGGCATGTCCGCGACAGCGTACCTGAGCGGCACGCGCCAGCTCGGGCACCAGTCATGCGCCGCTATTGTCAGGATATGCGAGGACGGCACAGTCAATCTGCTGACAGGCGCCACGGACTGCGGACAGGCCGCTAAACCCCGCAGGTGCCGAAGGCCAGAACCAGGGCGGAGCAGTACAG
>CAZVYR010000272.1:0-5812 GCA_964631555.1 uncultured Leptospirales bacterium | reverse complement strand
GTTCTGGAATTAGGAAAGCCCATGACAACTGTCTGCGCGTTCCCTGAATTATGAAAAGTATATTCAACGTTTACAGTGAATCTGTCTTTCAATAAATCGATATAAATCTGCTCATCTTTCATGCTCACCTGGTCATTCTCAACAGGTATAACATTTCCGCCGGGAGCCATAATTATATACCCCGCATCCGGATAAGACTCTACAGGAATAATCATTAACAGCAGCATCATTATAAGATATTTTTTCATATTGCTTCCTCTATCACATTCTTTATTATCTTTAATATTTTGTCCGGCATATAGGGCTTTTGAATAAAGTGTCTTGCCCCTGCATTGAACAGTCTCGCTTTTGTCTCAGGATCCATATTCCCGCTTACAAGAATGACTTTTGCTCCCTGATCCATTGCTTTTATATGTTTATATACTTCCTCACCTCCGATCTGCGGAAGCCCGAGGTCGGTAATTACCACTGCTATATCCTCTTTATATTTCTGAAATGCCATGATACCCTGCAGGCCGTCATTGGCAGAGATGACTTTGTATCCCTTTAAAACAAGAATAGTCGTCAACATCTCGCTCAGCATCTTTTCGTCCTCTATCAGCAAAATAGTACCTCTTCCTTCCGGAATCTCTTCTATAGATTTCGGATGAAATTGATGTATTTCAGTAGTTGTCTCAGACACCGGGAAATAAATATGAACTGTAGTCCCTTTTCCCGGTTCGCTGGAGACCTCGATGTTGCCGCTATGATTTTTTATTATAGAATAAACGAGAGCAAGTCCCAGCCCGGTTCCCTTTCCCTTTTCTTTTGTTGTGAAGAACGGCTCAAATATTTTTTGTTTAACCGAATCCTCCATACCGGTCCCGGTATCCCTTACCTGTATCTCAATATATCTTCCTGATTCTGCGGGTTTATGTTGATTTAATAAATTGCCATACATACTCCTGGTAAAGATTGAAAGAGAACCTCCATTTTGCATTGCATCCCGTGCGTTTACGCACAGGTTAAGTAGTACCTGGTGAATCTGGTTTGCATCTGCAATTATTATCGGCAGGTCTGCCTGAAGGTCTGCAATTATCTCGATTGTTTTGGGAAAGGTCTGCCGAAGGAGTTTCCTGACTTCAATAATAATATCATTTATCTGTACGGACTGAAACACGGTTTCCGATTTTCGGGCAAACGTTAACAGTTGTTTTATTAAATCCGCCCCCCTCTTGCTTGCTTCCATAATAGTTTCAATACTGCCGGATAATTCATCAGTGTTCAATTCCCTGCTTTGCAGTAGCGTAGCATATCCCATAATAATGTTAAGAATATTGTTAAAATCATGAGCTATGCCTCCTGCAAGAGTGCCCAGACTTTCAAGTTTCTGCGCCTGAATAAGCTGAGCTTCAAGGTTTTTTCTCTGCTCTTCATTTTTCAGGAGTTCGGTTACATCCCGGGTTACGGAAAATATAAGGTTCTCTTTATTTAGGGGTACTGCATTCCATGACAGCCATTTGTATGATCCGTCACTGCATTGATAACGATTTAAGAAATGTATCTTTATTTCTTTTCTGAACACTATATCTTCAGCGGCCTCTAATGTGGATTTACGGTCTTCAGGATGTACAAATTCAATATTTGGTTTTGCCATTAACTCTTCATTAGTCCAGCCGAGTGTCTTTTCCCATGAAGGATTCAGTTGTTTGAAGTAACCGTCAAATCCCGCAATGCTCATCATGTCTATGGAATAGTAAAAAAGACGATCGCGTTCTTCTTCTATTTTTTGCCGCTGTTTCTCTCGTTCAATTGATTCAATGCTGTAAGAGATATCGGAAGAAAGTTCCTGAAGAAGTTTTATTTCCTCTTTATCGAAAAAGCCGGCTTGGGAAGAATAGAAATTAATTACTCCGTAAACTTCCCCTGAACGAATCAGCGGGAAAGAGGCAGATGAGCGGTATTCGCGCTCGAGTGCACTTTCCCTCCACGAAAGCATCATCTCATCATTTTCGATATCATTACAGATGCTGTATCTTCCTTCCCGGAAGGCTATTCCTGTCGGCCCGCGGCCTTCCTTAACATCTGGGGATATTGACATCTTCATCATATCAAGATAATCGTCTGAAAGGCCATAATCTGCTACCGGGATCACGCGCACTGAGCCGGGTTCTATTACTCCTATCCAGCATAATCTGAAACCGCCGGTTTCAACAGCTATCCTGCATGCCTCTTTAAGCAGCTTTTCCTGGTTATCAATTCTGACAATGGCTTCATTGATTTCGGATAAAACAGCATAAAGCCTGTTCACTTTCTTTATCTTTTCTTCAGACTGAATGCGCTTAGTAATATCGCGGATCACCATAACTGTACACGGGTTTCCATTATTATCGTTGAATACTGCGGATGTCAATTCTACAGGAAACTTTGTGCCGTCAGCATGCAGACAGGCCAGTTCGCCTTTGTATCTGCCAGTGCGTTCCTTCTCTTGGAGCGCGGATGCAAAGCGAGGGTCAGTTGTATCTATTATGCCGTTCCTCCCGATTTGACGGATTTCTTTTTCTGTGCGTCCGAACATTTCGCAGGCAGCACTGTTGGCCATTATGATCCTTCCATCCGGAGCTATAATCAGTATAGCGTCGAGGCTATTATCGAAAATCATCTGAAAGCTTATATTGCTATCATTGTATAGTCTGCTATGAAATTTCGTAATAATACTTTTTAACGCAAACCTGTTATCTGTGGATGATTTTTTTTCTCTTTTTATTCTCTTATGCTTTTTCACGATTAACTCGTTCCTGCTATTGATTTAAATAATAAAGAATGATTCTGATCAGCTTAATAAATATATTCAGATTAAAAATCCGGCCATTCAGATCTTTTTTAAAGTTAGAATGTGTTGCGTTCTTGAGATAAATATAAATTTGTTTGGATGGGTGTAATTGTCAGGTTTTTTATTTGAATATCCTCCTCTATTTAAGGATACTAAAGCTAATTGAAAGATTCAATTAAATAATTATTGCGCAGAATCGATACAAGGGTGCCTAAAATAAAGGATTGCGTGGAATATGCTCATAGGGTGTGATTATTTAATTACATTCTTAACATTATAAAGCGGATTTAATTCCCCCCCGGGCAATGATTGCGTAATTATTTAAAAAATAGTTGTGCTTTTAATAATATCTGATAGGCTTGCCGGATTTATTTAATTTTAACATACAGGGATTTTAAAAAATGAATAGAATACGTTACAATAATACCATACGCAATTTCGTATTTCCGGCTATTATTATATTCTTTATGGTTTTGGGTTGCACCGAGAAAGAATTACCAAAGGCAGAACAGATAAGCAAGTTGCCTCAGGGAATAGATAATATAGTATCAAATAATTTTGATAAGATCGGTAAAACCGGACAGATAATTATTGTGAGCAGCGTACAGGATAACCCTAATAGAGTAAAATTATATGCTTTGGAGAAATCGGACGACAGATGGACTGTTAAATTCCCAGCCATGGATACTGTAATCGGCAAAAACGGTTTTGCCGGTATTGATCAGAAAAGAGAAGGTGACGGTAAAACGCCGACCGGCATTTTCCATTTGGGGACTTCCTTCGGATATAATACTGCCATTGATACAAAGATGCTTTACAGGCAGTCTACAGAGAACGACTTCTGGATTGATGATGTGAACTCTGACAAGTACAATACATGGGTTACCGGGCATCCTAATGCGGGCACTTATGAAAGAATGAAAAGAAGCGACCATCTCTATAAATACGGCATAGTTGTTGAGTATAACACAGACCCTGTTGTAAAAGGTATGGGCAGCGCGATATTTATTCATGTATGGAGAAACCCTGGCAGCAAAACTGCAGGCTGTGTCGCTCTTTCTGAAGAAAATATTCTTAAGCTCCTCGGATGGCTTGATCCATGCAATGAACCTCTGATCATTATGGGTAATGATAGTGTTATTCAAAACGTAACGCTATAGATATGCCGGGTTTATTTTAATATGGCTAATGAGGCAGTCAGAACTATATAAGCCCGGATATTTTAAAAAAATTAAAAGGAAAAATTGATATGAAACGATTTACAGGTTTATTTATTTTTACGGCATTTCTGGTACTTACCGGAAATACTCTTTTTGCGGATAGCAAATCCGTAAAGATGGTGGCACAGGGTGAAAAATATCCTGAAGTGGAATTGATCGTAAACGTCAGAGACAGCAGCACAGGGAAAGGTATTTACGGTCTGTCAAAATCCGCTTTTAAGGTTACGGAGCGCGGTAATGAACAGGATATAATTTCGTTCATTCCGAAAGGTGAAGGAAAGGTCGACCCAATTGATATTGTTTTTGTCTTTGATGAGACAGGGAGCATGCAGGACGAAATAGACGCTGTAAGAGACAATTCGCTATTATTTGCGGATATCCTGAAATCATCAAATATGGATTTCCGAGTCGCTCTGATTACCTTCAGCGACAGGATTGAAAAAGTGAAAGATTTTACATCAAATATAGAGGAATTTAAAGGCTGGCTATCTGCGATCAGGGCAGATGGCGGAGGAGATGAACCGGAGAACGATCTTGACGCGCTGGCCAGGGCAATGAAATTCAAATTCAGAAGCGGCGCAAAAGTTGTATTTATTTTAATAACGGATGCTCCATATCACCAGGGAGACTGGGTAACCAAAAGGTATATGCTGCCTCTGGCCAAGCAATTGAAACTGGAAGGCATTAAAGTATATCCTATTGCCATTAAGCTGGAACAGTATGTCTGGATGGCCAGGGAGACCGAAGGATCGTATTTTGATATACTCAGGGATTTTTCCTCAATGATCGAAGAACTCGCGACTGTTATTACTGCCCAGTACAGGATAAAGTATATTCCGTCGAATTCTTCCTTTGACAATACATGGCGCGATGTTGAAATAGAAGTCGATGGTATAGGCACAGCAAAAAGCAAATATAAATCAGCAGCTAATATATCCGCGTCTTCGCAGTTAATAGAAAAGTACAGACCGTCCGACGCGTATAAGCCGGAAAACGCGATTGACGGAAACAAGCATACTGCATGGAGTGAAGGGGACAGCGGTAATGGTATTGGCGAGTGGCTTAAATTCGGATTCGATACTCCGAAAAAATTAAAGGCTGTAAATATTATTGCAGGTTATACAAAAACAGAGACGATATATAAAGCAAACAACCGCGTAAAGAAAGTAAAGATAAGCTTTTCTGACGGGAAGTCTCAAACCGCGCTCTTAAAGGATGTATATGATTTCCAACGCATTTTGATTGACCGCGATACTCCGACAAAGTTCGTAAAGATAGAAATACTCGACGTTTACAGGGGAGCCAAATATAAAGATACATGTATCTCGGAGATAGAGTTTGAATACAAAGATTAGAATTTAGAAAATTATACCCCGCAGGTTAGCGGGGTATTTTAATGTCATTATTTTACATAGGAATTCATTTATGAACATAATCAGAAATTGTATTACAACATTCGCTGTTTTGATTTGTGTTGTTTCAATGCCTGTACTTTCCTCAGCTCAGGAAAGTGCTGATATTGAAAAAGATTTGGTTAAAAACGGTCTTGTTGATATTCAATCAATAGACGCTACAATTAAAGTGGACCTGAAGTACTCATCTGAAGACAACTTCCTGGGTGAAGACGTCTACGGAGATTTAAACCGTTGTTATTTACAGAAGGAAGTAGCTGTCATGCTTGCTAAGGCGCAGAGCATTTTAAAAGAAATGCATCCGCGCTACAGCTTTATTATTTATGACGGCGTAAGGCCTCGCCGGATACAATACAAAATGTGGAATA
>CAZVYR010000271.1:0-5813 GCA_964631555.1 uncultured Leptospirales bacterium | reverse complement strand
CGTACTGCCGGCAGTTTCTCACCCGCCGCGAGGCGGAACAAAAACGAGGGGAATAAATTTTTAAAGAAAAGAATTCAAAAATTTATGTTTTGTATGCAATCCAGTTAGGGACATGTTTATTTCATATTCCGTCAAGGCGCGGTATGCTGCGTCTTGACGCTATTCAAACTCTGAATGTGGTACGTCTGAGATGACCCATTTCTTTACCTCCCATCCGATGGGAGGATGATAATAATTGAAGACCGATTGCAATGTGGACGAGATGTACCCCACGGGAAGCAGGTCGCCGATGCCTATTGTGAAATTGAAGGACAGGCCTATAAACATATTCCTCGTCCTTGAGGAGTACTCATTTGCATGCCTGTAGCCGCGCGTATAGTACCCGAAATCAATATTCACATATCTTAATGGAGTAAGAGATAAATACGGAACACCTCCAAGTTTTGTAACCAGGATATATTTCGAGTCGTTATAATCCGTTGAAATGTCCCATCGATCGGTCCTGGTGAGATTACTGCGAATCCTGCTTGATGGGAAGTATTCCCATTGAAATGTAAATATACCATCAAGCAGGGGAAAATGGTTGAGGATCATACCGAGAATTATTCCATACTGGTTAAAGAGAATATCATAGGGATCCGCACCGTAATGCGGGGAGAACCCGTCGCCTACTTCACAGAGCAGGGACGAGAACTCCATGAGCAAAGCACCTTCTATGTTCGCGCGGTTCTTCGAGGAACCTGACGCGCGAAAAAGAAAAGCGAACAGGCGCTGCCCGGCGTAATTAACATATGCATGCCCGTATTTGTCAGCCGCTCCATTTACTGCATGTGCGCCCTTATATGTTTCAGGTTGTAACGCGAAATCCATCTGTCTTCCCCAGTCCCACAGGAAAAGTCCGTAAGCTGTCATTATGGCAGGTCCGGAAAGCCAGGTTGCAGTTCTCGCGTACGGGGATATTCTTTCACTGAAGCTGAATGTATCATAAAGATTGACCGGGAGTCTGATGGAATCCATGGTTCCTGTTTCCTTGATCCCAGGTGGATCTTCGGCGTAAATATTCGCATGCCCAAGGAATATTAGTACTAAAAGGCTGGAAAGTAAGAATTTCATAATTTATATTATCACCAAACCGTATAATAATTTTGTGGAATGTGGATTAGAAAAATATAAAAAATTACAAACATCTGTTTAACATGACGCAGCGCGTATGGTCATGGATTGTCTGTATTCGTTTTAATGGTAGTGTCAAATATATTTTTACGACTTATTATATAATGTCGACAGTATCATATTTTTAAAAGAAGAGCAACAGTGTTGAGAAGAAATAACTTTCCTGCTCTTGAACAATTTACATAATAAATTTTATAATACGTTCTTTCGATTTAAAGTGAGAAAAGATCTCTACCTCATTTTTTGGCCAAATCTTACTGCACTTATTCTGCTGTATTCAGGAACCCAGGTAAATTCCTTGTTTACTATTGATATATCCTTATCACAAAAGTATTCCTTCCAATGATTGAGAAATTCCTCCTATTTCATTTCTTTTGTTTCTTGTGGATCATGTAGAGTAAAAATCCGGATTTCTTCATCATTCTTTATCTCTTTACATTTTATCCAATTTATACATTTCCCAACCGAATTGAAGAAATCAAAAAAATAAATCTTGAAAAATCTGCAAAATTAGCTCATTTTTTATATTTTTTCGTTTGACCTCATGAGTTAAGACGATGGTCCCTCCCAAAAGCCTTATTCTACAGGCAAATAAATTGAATCCTCGTGGAGTAAAAGTTTATGAGTTTTTTTACAAAATTCTTTCAGCACTTATAATTCTTATCTCATATTACAAGTTCTTTATAATTCAATAAAAAATCATATTATCTAACAAAAAGCATCAGTACTTTTTTCCATAAATAAGCACGGACGATCCGTCTAATATCAAGGAAACATTGTATAACATTGTTTGATGCTATATATGGCGGAGTTTTTATTTTGTTAATTAAAAATATTATCAGCTTAACAATTATTTTATTACTTTTAATTAATTATAATGCTCATGCACTATGACCAGTTGTGCATACAAAAGGATTTGGCGGATCGATTGCGCTTGGCACAAAAATGGTTAACCTTAAAAGCAATATGGTATACGGACTATCGGATGTTGTGAAATTTTACGACAAAAAAGACGACAACTCATCCGAATCTGCAGAAGTTAAAACAATAGCGCTTCCTGTTTTCGCCCCGAACATTGCATACTCGCGCCAAGATAAGCCCGAAACATCGGGAAGGAGGAGAAGCTCCAGAAATTTGTTAATGTTACCCAGTGGGTGCTCGCTAATAGCGAAAATCCCACCTGATTAAAGGTTAGCTGCCGGATCAGTAGTGAAATCCGCGACTCAATATCCGGTGAGCTTTTCAAACCGGATATTGAGACAAACCGGGTAACCGGAGTACGGAGCTGGAAGGATCGAGTGTGCAGGCTCTTCTTTAAAAAGGAGAATAAATTTTTGAAGAAAAGAATCCAAAAATTTATTCTTATTCAAATAGAAATATTCGATGTTTATTGTGAAGAAAAATTCAATAAGCAGAGTGTGCTGATTAAGAAATCGCCGCTTGATATGCGGCCGCAGAATGGCGGACACTCAGGTAAGCTCGCTGTTCGTAGCAGAAAGACGGTCGGATGGGCAATGCCCGTCGATGATGCAAAGGCTGCCGGATGAGCAACGCCGCGCACCACTGAACGCGGGCGTTAGGGGTAAAGAGGGTACGAATATTTTTGAGAAGAAATTTTATCATCATCGCCGATTTTGTTTCGGTCTGCATTGAAATACTGCTGTCCATGATTTTATCATCCTGTGATCGAAAATTTATCAACCATAAAAATTACAGAATACTCAGTCGACGGTTTACTGAAATTTACCAATCAAGTTGTTTAATCATATAGCCGGAAAAGAATTACTCTAACCCTGAAATGTTCAAATCTTTATCAAAGGTGACAACAATGTCATATGATATTTCCGTTTTCTGGTTTGGTTTCATTGAAAGAACGATCCTTCTCTGCCCCTGACTGTAATCTGTGTCTTCAGCGCTTTCAGCGGGAAGGAAAGGAGTGGACAGATTTTTAATTTCCACTTCAATCTTCTCATTTTGGGATACAGGGATTCTGTCGCGAAGAAGAACCTTTGTTTCAGTCTTGGTATTGTTTTCAACTTTCAGTTGATATGAATAAACAATCCGCCGTTTTCCGCCGAATACTCCGGCAGCGTCCTCATATTTTTTTATCAGTTCCTTTTGAGCTGTTATACGTGGTTCCATTCCGAGAACAAGAGTTTCCTTTTTACCTGTTGGAATATAGGGAAGTGTAACTTTGCCCATATATTCATTATCAAGAAATACCTGTGTCTCGCCGGTAAGCCATGGGATTTCAGATGTATTGGTGACTTCTGCAGTTATAAATGCTGCGCGTGACTGCCATGAATAAAGTTCGAATTTAAATTCGAGCGATTTACCGGGAACAAAATTATACTCTTTGATAAATTTTTTCTGGCTGCTGTTTGTTGACGAAATACTCTGTTTGAGCGGAAGCTCAAGTTCGATATATGCTCCTTTCTCGGTTATCTGGGTGAGCGGAATCTCTTCTGGCATGGAATCTTTTATTTCTCGTGGAGATATAGCTGGTGCAGCTTTTCTTGCAAATTTTTCTTCTTTTTTCAAATCAGCCAGGCCGCTTTCTGCCGCACCATATGAAGGACTGTAAATAGAGAGATACCATGGCGCGAAATAGGGTGATAGCAGTGCATTGGACGGCGCACCGGTCGAGAGAAGCAGTTTGATATTTTCCCAGTCTTCTCCCGTTTTCTGAAAAATGCTTCCGTATATCGAAAAACTCAATTTACCATTTTCCCTGTCTGCGCGAACATCATATGTCATATCCCATCTGGTGTTGGGAATAAGATAACTGAACTCGATTGTAGTTTCTACGTCCCGCGCAGAAAACATATAAAGAATGATATGCTTTTCAATATCGGTCCCGGCTGCGGGTTTTTTAAGATATTCAACCTGCTGCGCGTAATATGTGTTTGATTCGGCATATTGCTGTATTTCCATGCCCGATCGGTTCTTAACCTGGGCTTTATTCAGAACCTGGTAATTCGAGTAGTAACTTTGCCCGGCAATCTGCGCCAGTTCGAATTCCCATTTCTGGATTTCTTTGCCCAGATCTTCCCGGGCAGTTTCAATTCTTCTTCTCGTGGTGACTATCGAATTATTTTTATGTGAACAGTAAGAAAGAGTGTCCTCCCAGACCTTAACCTGGGGAATCCGGGTCGCCAGTTCTTTTGAAATATTTGTTTCAGTGAAACTTAATATCGAGTTAACGAATTTTTCCTGCGTGTTGAGTGAAGCGAGCTCATCTATATATTCCTGATCTTTCCGGCGAAGTTTTTTCAGCTTATCTTCAATATCCTGAACTTTTTTCTGGAACCGTTCAACAAGCATTTTTTGTTCGATCTTGACTGACATTATTTTTCCGTCGTAATCTTTGGGCAGGGAGCTTTTAATCGACCAGTCATGCAATGTTTTAGGGAGCCCGGTCATTACGACCTGGTTATCTCCTCTTTTAAGTTTCACCAGTGTGCTTCGAGTTACGAGAGCCTGATTCTGATATACCTTGACCGACTGTATGGTGCTTGAATATTCGTTATCGGCTGCAGAACATATCTCTGCAGAAAAAGCGATCAGTGCAAATATAATAATATATTTCATGATATGCCTCTTGGTCTGATCTGATTGCGGAAAATATTATGTGTGATGCAATTTACATAAACGATTATACGTTCAAAGTCAATTTTTTTTTCATTCTGAGGGATATTATCCAACCCGGGGTATAAGCTGGAACAGAACGATAATTATGAGGAGCGCCGGTTGCTCCCGGCTTCTCTTGCCACGTCGAGCTCCCATGCATCAAAAATTATATCTTGTGTCAGCACACCAGAATAAAATTTAGTAAAGAGATTAAAAAATATCGCATTGATAAGGATATTTCCCAGGAAACCCTGACGGAAAAAGCGGATCTGCTCGTTACATGCTTAAGCAGAGTTGAAAACTGGAAAGCTAATATCTCATTAAGCTCAGTCAAAAAACTCGCGAATGCACTCGAAGTAAAGATAAAAGATCTCTTCAACTTTGAGTAAGCTCATTTTATATTAAAAACTAATTGTAATTTAAGCTCCATGAGTTAATTATATTCTCTCCGTTATCGGGTATATCTTTATATCATCTTTAATATTCAATAAAACAGGATATTCTCCGCCGTGCATTCAAAGATTATTAATCGACAATCTATTTAGCCAAGAAATTATAAAAGGGTAAAATTATGAAAAAGTTATATCTTGTTTTGTTATTTTTACTTATAATTTAAAATATTACAATTGACGAACGAAAGTGAAGCGTTCGATGAGGTGTCGAGAGTGAGAACATACGAGGTCAAAACCAGTGGACATTGCAAACACTGCGATAAATCCACAAAGAACCTGTTTACCGGGTGGTGGAAAAGTCCTTGTAATTTACATAGCAGAAAGACGGTCGGATGGGCAATGCCCGTCGATGATGCAAAGGCTGCCGGATAGGCAACGCCGCGCACCACTGAACGCGGGGCGATAGGATTGAAAAAATATTATGAATAATCTATACGAATCATTAAAACAAATACATGAATTATTAAATAAAGCTGATAACATCTTTGAAGAAAGAATAATAATATGTTAGCAGAGAGCAGGTAATATTATCGATAACCTTATTTATTTTAAATAAAT
>CAZVYR010000270.1:0-5815 GCA_964631555.1 uncultured Leptospirales bacterium | reverse complement strand
TAATGCGCCAAGAAGCATGTCACCGGATGCGCCCATTTGAATATCGAAATAAATACTTTTATTGTAAATATCTGTCATTTTGATTTTTCTTTTAAATAAAGTTGGTAAGATTGAATATATATATAAATATTATTTGAATAATATGCTTTCTAATCTGCAGCTTTAAGTTTGTCAAGAGTGTTTAGGATTTTAAAAGCTAACGATGATGCCCCGAATCCGTTATCGATATTCATTACCGCGACTCCGGGTACACATGAGTTCAACATGCCAAGAAGGGGGGTGAGCCCATTGAAAAAAGCACCGTATCCTACTGATGTTGGAACTGCTATTATCGGTGCATGGACAAGACCGGCGATAACTGAAGCAAGAGCGCCCTCCATGCCTGCAAGGACAATGATGACAGCCGCACGGTTAAGTTCATCTCTGTGATCCATAACCCTGTGAATGCCGGCTACTCCCACGTCATTTATTAATTTGATATCAAGGCCAAGCATTTCACCTGTTACTAACGCTTCGGTAGCTATTGGTATGTCGGATGTGCCTGCTGTTACAATTATTACTTTGCCCGGCAATTTTTTTATTTCGGAGACTTTATAAGTGATGGTTTCCGCTGTTTTATTATATTCTGCGCCTGGAATATGTTTTTTAACAGCCTGGTATTTTTCTTCAGAGGCTTTTGTCGCAAGCAGATTTGATTTTTGATGTATTATCTTTTGTGAAATAATGGAAATTTGCTCAGGTGTTTTGTTCAGACAAAAGATAACCTCAGGGAAGCCCCATCTCAGGGCCCTGTGATGGTCTATCTTGGCAAATGAGATATCTTCGTAAGGAAGTTTTTCTATAAAATCAAGAAAATCTTCTTCTGAAATTTCATTTGATTTATACTGGTGAAATATTTTAAGTAATTCTTCTTTCTGCATGGGTCAGTATGCTGCTATTAATATAGTTTCTATTTCGTCTTTTGTTAATTGTCTTGGCGCGTTGTTAAGAAAAGGGTAGGCAAGGGCTATTTCCGCTGTTTTGCTGAATTTATCTTTGGATATATCAAATTGAAATAATCTTTGAGGTATATCCACTTCGATTTCTAATTTTCTGACTCCCTCAACTGCTTTGATCGCGGCTTCAATAACTGTTATATCCTTGAGTTCTTCGTCCATAACTTTGGACATCTGCACGTACTTGCCTGAGGATGATGTCAGGTTGTATTCCATAACATGAGGGAGAATAAGTCCCATCGCTTTTTCTACAGATATATTGTATATGGAAGATAAAGCCAGTGAGATGGCTAAAGTGAGGGATAATTCGGTTGTTGCAAAGGCTATTCCGGACATTATGGAAGCCATTGCTAATTTTATCCTGTGGTTGATGTTCCTTGGATCGCGAAATGCGAGGGGAAGTGTTTTAAAGATTATATCGATTGACTTTAACGCGTATGTGTTTAAAAAATCATTTGTTTTCTTTGAGATGACTGATTCCATGGAAATTGCCAGAATGCTTATTGAGCTGTCGGCGACCGCTTCTTCATTTGTTCCTGCTGCTATATTGGGATCTACGATAATTGCTTTTGGGAAGATAAGCCTGTTTCTGTAAACGTTTCTGATCATTTCTTTAATTTCTGTTACATAAAACGCAGGGATTACTTCGAAACCGAACAACGGGATAGAGGGTATTATAATAAGATCAACCGGGGTCTTTACTTTAGGGTTTTCAAACAGGGCGGAGCAGAATAAATTATTATTGGTCAATAATGCGACTGCCTTTGCCGCGTTTATGGACTCAATGCCTCCGAATCCGATTATTACATCGCAATTGGTCATTTTGGCATAGTATACAGCAGAATCTACGTATTCGGTGTCGGGATTGCCCGGGATTTCATCATAAATGATGCATCCGATATTATAGCTATTTAAGCTTTTAACGATTATTTCAATGGCAGGATTATACCTGGCAAAATCTTCGGAGCTGATGATTAGTAGTACTTTTGTGCCGAATTTTTTAATTATCCGGCCGGTATCCGATATGATATCCTGTTTTATGAAGATTTCCGTAGGAATATGAAAGTCAGGGGTAATATCAACATTCAAAATATTTTCCCATCCTGTATATTAAAAAAAGCGGAATTGAATGTTTTCCGCTTTTCTTGAGAGTCATTTTTTCTTGTTATGTCTGTTATTTAAGAGTTATTTTCTTAAAAGATTTCCGGCAATTTTATCTGCTACCATTTCAAGGACTTTGTCATCAGTGAATTTCGTGTATGTGCCGTTGGCAATTTGATCTTTTATGGCATTTACTTTATCTAAACGTATCTCGGGTGAATTTTTTACTAGCTGGGTATATTCCGCTATCTGGGCAGCTTTTTTCCCTTCGGAAGATATCTCCAGCGAATCAGTCTTTTTTACTTCACTATTTTTGGGAACTGATTTTGTTCTTTTCGGATCTATTATGTTCCCGATATTGTCTATTTTATCAATTACCATTTTGTTTTTCCTTTATATTCTAATATAATCTTCGGAAAAAATTGCAAATTCTTTAACTAAATATGTTTTCTTATATATCATATATTAAAAAAAAATTAGCAAATTATCAAGTAAAAAAAATAAAAATATATAAAAAAACATTATTGTCATTATTTTTTTATGAGGAGAAAATAATGTCAAGTAATAATATTTTATTGTTTAAGTTTATTTATATCAGCGAATAGGGGCGTCATTTGTTATTATAAAGTGCTATGGTAAATTCCCCTTTTTCTTTGATGCTGTTCAGGTCGTTATTTATGTCTTTAATAGTTCCTGATATAAATTCTTCGTAGTATTTTGTTAATTCCCTGCCTATTATGATTTCCGCGTCAGGAAAGATATTGCTCAGAATGGGGAGCAGTCGTTTTATTCTGTACGGGGATTCGAAGATTATTATGATTCCGTTAAAGTCTTTAAATTGTTCGAGTTCTTTGATTATTTTGCCGTCTTTCCTGGCAAGGAAACCCAGGAATACTATGTTTTTGCTGGGGAAGCCTGATACGGAGAGCAGGGAGGTGACTGCAGACGCGCCAGGCAGGGGGATTACGGGAATGGCTCTTTCGCGCGCTGCTCTTACTATTTTTGCGCCCGGATCGGATATTCCGGGTGTTCCTGAGTCTGTCAGGTATGCGATGGATTTTCCCTGTTCCAGTTTTTCTATTATGCTGCTAATGGTTTTTTCGGGTGAATATGAATGAAAAGAAAGGGCCGGCAGTTTTATATTGTAATGAGATAAGAGTTTCCTGGTATTTCTTGTATCTTCACAATAGATATAATCTGTTTCTTCTTTTAATATTCTCAATGCGCGAAGAGTAATATCTTCCATATTGCCGATGGGAGTGGCTACGATATACAGGGTGCCGTTCATTTTAATTAAATATTCGATTTCTTTGAATTTTTGATCAGTATTACTTAACAGTAAGCATGACGATTTATGATTATTCAGTCAACCGGATTAAGGTATGAGATGAATTATTTTTCGGGGGGAGGGAAAGGGGGTTACAGGCTGAAAGTTCCAGGTTCCAGGTTTGGGAAGAGATTTCTGATTTTTTTATTTGTACATGGGACGACTCTGAAACGGAGTGGAAACGGTTTCGAGACGACTTTGGAACGGAGAGGAACCGGCTTTGAAACGTATATGAAACGGAGTGGATCGGTAATAAACGTAAGTTTGTGTTAAATAACGGTAGAGACTCAAGATCTTGCGTATCTACGGACTAATGGGTTATGGAACGGCTGATAACGTATTTGATCCGTTTTAGAAACGGAGCGGAAGAGATATTTAAAGAATTAATTATTTACTGTTTGATGTCCGGCAGAAGTAAGACTTATATCCTGCATTATGTTTTTTCGCTTAAGAAATAGACCTGAATTTCTATTTTGATATTGACAGAAAATGTTTGCAAAAGTAATATTTTAAATATAAAATAGCAAGTTTTATAGATAGATGTAAACATATTATACATTTGATCAAAATACTTTATAATAAAGGGTACTTATTTTTTGGAGGCGATTAATGAAAAGTCGGCATGATTTTCCTGATCTAAATGTGAAAGGTGCAGATGGTGTAAGATCCGGCGGAAAACCTTTTAAAGTAATGGTAGTGGAAAGCAAGGAATTTCACAGGAAGCAGATTGTACAGATTCTGGAATCTGAGAGATATAAAGTTATCGCCCAGGCAACTAACGGCCATGAGGCTTTGGAATTATTTAATGAGCATAAAAAAGACCTTGATCTTATTACCACGTCACTTGACATGCCCATTCTCGACGGGTATGCTTTTATGTGTGAACTGGAGAAAAGCAATTCAAAGGTCAAGATAGTCTTTATCAGCGAAGATACGACAAAAGGGGTTCTTCAGGACCTTCTCAAGATGGGTGCTTCTGATTTTATTTTAAAACCTATTGACAGGGTGTTAATTCTTAACAGAATTCGGCAGGTATTGAACAGGTGATCACACGAGCCTGATTGAGATTCCCCGGTTTTTTAATTCTCTTTTTAAATCCGATATAGCGATTTCCCTGAAATGGAATATGGATGCCGCGAGTACTGCGTCCGCTTTTCCGATAGTCAGGCCTTCGTACAGGTGCTCGATTGTTCCGGCTCCTCCTGAGGCTATTACGGGTACGGGAACTGCTTCCGATATCCTGGCGGTCAGTTCAAGGTCATAGCCGATTTTAGTTCCGTCCCTGTCCATGCTGGTGAGGAGTATCTCGCCTGCTCCGAGTTCGCAGGCTTTTCTTGCCCAGTCAATTGCGTCTGTTTCGGTTCGCGTTCTGCCTCCGTGGAGATAAACGTTCCAGCTTCCTGTTGTGTTTTTCTTTGCGTCTATGGCGAGTACTATGCACTGGGAACCGAATCTCTTTGCAGATTCTTCGAGTATGCCTGGATTTTGAACTGCGGCAGTGTTAATTGAAACTTTGTCTGCTCCGTTCTCGAGTATAAGGCGGACGTCGTCAACTGTTCTTATTCCTCCCCCGACTGTAAACGGTATATTGACTGCTTCAGCCACGCTCTTGACCATATTTAATATGATGTCGCGCTTGTCGGATGAGGCTGTTATATCAAGGAAAACAAGCTCATCTGCTCCTTCTTCATCATAGAATTTGCCGTTTTCGACCGGGTCTCCGGCGTCGATCAGGTTTATGAAATTCACTCCTTTTACAACGCGCCCGTCTTTTACGTCAAGACACGGTATTATTCTTTTAGCAAGCATTCGATTGTGCCCCCTGGGTATAATTACGGATTTTCTTTAAAAGTATAGACATAAAAAGCAAGTAACTTATGCGGATTATCCGGATTTTTATTATGGAAGACACGATAGATTTATTATTTCGCCGATATAGATACTGGCAATCTCTGAAATCAGTGCCGTATTTTGCAAAATATACTTGAGATTTGATATTTGTTGATATAATATATATAACGTAGAATGGTGATCTTTCCGATAATTATTTTATACGAAGTTTTATTGGCAATAGTACCGGCATTATTGAATAAATTCAGCATTTTTATTTTGCATTTATCGGGTTCAGAAAGAATAATTTTTCGGATTTATAATAAACATTCAATTAATATTTAAATAATAAAATGAAGATAAAATCAGGAAGTATAATATTAGCTTTTTTATTTTCTTTCAGCTTCCTACCTGTATTTCTTCAGGCTGAAAACAATATAATAAGCGGCAGCAAACCGTTTAAAGTATATATTAATTTTGAACGGTTGTCGTTTGAAGCAGGCGTACCTGTTTTATTGTCTATAAGCGTAAAAAATAATTCTGCTGCTTTTAAGTCTTTTAA
>CAZVYR010000269.1:0-5847 GCA_964631555.1 uncultured Leptospirales bacterium | reverse complement strand
AGGAGATTACGGGAAGATTACGGTGAGGGAAAATCATAACATTTTGGCGCTCACACGTTTAGTGACAGGTGTTTTCAATGCCCAATCCGCAGCGTTCCGCCGAAGATGGAATGTCTACGAAAGATAAAGCGGTGGTTTGAGTCGAGTAAAGGCATATTGTATGTTGTAAGAAATACTGGCAGTTTTGTTTATTCCTCTATCCAATAATTTGCGGCAGCTCATCTTAAATCCAAATGTGAATTATCCAACCGGGTTGCTGAGTATTTATATAGGCGTATAAGCCGAATCTTATTTCGATTTATCATTGTGACTATCAATCAATTCAAATTTCCAATAATTATTAAACCGTAATCTTATCGTAATCTTTGATAAACTATATTGATGGTAAAAGACTATTAATAACTCACATATTTAATTTATTTAAAAATAAATTTTCAATTACTATTTTCAATTCATAAAAACTGAATTCCTATTCCATGTTCAGAGATCCGGCGGCGATAGATAATTGCAATACTGATAATCATTCCTCCGATGTCAGCTTCGATTAGCGCTGCTATCTTTTGTTCACCTTCATTGACTTGTGGAAATAGTAATAATTTGAATAATTAATCCCGGAATAGAATTTCGCGGAACAGGAAACGGCACATAGAACCGCAGAAAGGAAAAGCGAAGATGGACATCTCAATTATTGTACCGACATACCGCGAGCGTCCAAATATTCCGATGCTTGTTAAAAGAATCAAAAAGGCTATGAATGGGCATGTAACCGAATATGAAATAATCATTGTCGATGATAACTCCAATGACGGAATCATCGAAACCGTTGAAGAGTTGAAAAAAAGCCATCCCATCGAGATTATCGTTCGAGAAAACGAGCGGGGGCTTGCATCCGCAGTCCTGGAAGGTTTTAAACATGCCCAGGGCGATATATTCCTTGTTATGGACGCTGACCTGAGCCATCCGCCTGAAAAAATACCTGAGTTAGCTGGAGCCATTCATGCGGGATCCGATTTCGCGATAGCTAGCCGGTTTATAGAGGGAGGTTCCGCAGAGGGCTTCAATTGGTTTCGTAAACTCAATGCTTTTATTTCGAGGATGCTGGCCCGGCCGCTTGTCCGTGTCACTGATCCGATGTCTGGATTTTTCTGTTTTGACAAAAATATCCTTTCCGGGAGCGCTCCTTTAAATCCGCTTGGATGGAAGATATGCCTTGAATTACTCGTTAAAGCATACCCGAAAAAGATTTCTGAAATTCCGATTCATTTCAAAGACCGGCTCCATGGAGCGAGCAAACTGAGCATTAAAGAACAAAGCAATTACCTGCGGCATCTTTTCCGGCTTTATGAATTTCGTTATACTGGAATCATGGACTTCGTGAAATTCTTAATGGTAGGCGGAAGCGGCAGCGTCATAGATCTGATCGCGGTTTACCTTTCCTGCGAATTTTTCGAAATCCGCTTCAGACTAGCACGGATAATCGGTTTCCTGTTGGCAGTCACCTCGAATTTCCTGCTTAACAAATCGATCACCTTTAACCGGCCACAACATTTGCCTGCGATCAGGCAATATCCGTTATTCGTTCTTATATGTGCGATAGGTCTTTCTTTAAATTGGGTCGTATCAGTAAATTTATATGAACATTTTCCCTTTTTCAACCATTACTATCTGGCGGCAGCGTTTATTGGAACCATTGCCGGTTTCCTGATCAATTTTGCCGGTTCAAAATATATTATTTTCAAATAGACAACGAGGGGAAATCATGTTGTCCTTTATCAAACCGGGAATAAAAACTGTAATCGCAGACATACGCAATGACCGCGCGCTTGGCTTTATCATCCTCATTAATTTCATCCTTCATCTTTGGGGGATATGCTGGGGACTGCCAAACTCCATCTCATGGGCGATCGATACCATCGTGCCGCATAAGGTGCTAATTGGTATGGCGCATGGCTTTTCCTTTGGATATGTCTCGGATTACCCGATTGTGCACTTCGTCATTCTGGGTGTTCTTTTTATCCCGGTTATTTTTTGCGGCGTCATTTATGTCCTTTCATCCCAACCATGGTCTTCCTTAGCGGCGCTGATCGGCATGGCCAGAAGTGGAAAGACGCACGAGCTGCTTCCCATGGTACAATCCCTGGTGAATATCAGGGTATTTTCTACCATTTTTATTTTAATCGGGAATGTGGTTTCCGTATTGATGAGCCTGGGGATTGTCTATCTTGTATATCGCTGCTGCAGGGAACTTTTCGACCGCCGGTCCGGGCTTATAGCAACGCTTATTCTCACGTGCAACCCGGCATTCAATTATTACTCGCACTTCGCAAATCTTGAAATTCCTTATTTATTCTGGTCACTGGCCGCACTCTGGTATCTCATTAAAATCGTGCGCTACAATGATACGGCGGCATACAAATACGCAGCAGTGTTTATTGCGCTTGCTATTGGAACCAAGGATCAGGCCTATGCCCTTTTTATTTTGCCGCTGGTAGTAGTGTTTATCGTAATACCGCTGGCTGATGCCGGTGCAGCTTCAGTATTAAGCCGGATTTTTACAAAAAAATTACGGATATTTATCCTGGCCTTCATAGTCACATTTGTCATTGCCGAGAACATTATTCTCAATATAACGGGATTCATCGGCCATGTAAAGTTGCTTGTGGGCCCTAATAGTGCTGATTATGCTTCGTATGCCTCCACGTTAACCGGGTATGCCGCCCTCCTGAAAAACCTTATCAGGGTAATTTGTGATATAATCCCGGGTATCCCGGTTTTCCTTTTTTCAGTTATAGGTATCGGGCTGGTTTATTTTAATGAAAAAAAAAGCACGCGCTATGCTGGCGAAAAACTGATTTTTTTCTATGCCGCCCTCTCCTTTACCCTGTTTTTTAATACGATCGCGAAGCGACACGACGAGCGGTTTGTGCTTCCACAGTCCCTATTCCTCTCACTATATGCAGGATATGCCGTATCTTATTTTTTAACTATGATCAGAGGAAGATACCGGTATGCGCTGTACGCGCTTCTGCTCCCTGTGACCGGCATTGCACTTTATGCGACCCTGAGCGTGAACGCAAATTTCTTTTTTGATGTTCGTTACAGGGCAACAGAGTGGATGGACCGCTCTATACCCAAAGGATCTGTCGTTGAATTCTATAATTACCGGGAATACCTGCCGCAGATCCCTGCGGGCTTGAAAGAATCATGGATAAAGAAAAATCAACTCGAAATCGAAAAACGTCATCCTGATTTTATAATCCTGTCGGATAAAAATTATAGACGGTATTTCGAAGATAAAAAGTCTCAGGATGGGAAAATAATTTCTGCCCGAAGAAAAAAATACCTTGGAACAGAGACCGCTCAACTGCTATCCATGCTTTTTGAAAACAGGCTTCCGTATCATATAATACAGGAATTTAATCACTACGTGCCTTTTTTTAAAACATTGAGATTTGTACCGAAAAAAATAATTATATTCCAGAGGAATACTGTTCATAGCGGAAACATAGTGCCGTCTAAAAAACCGGGAATATAGACGACAGGGGATGTCATATCTATGAAGTTGCAGGAAATTTTAATATGTTGTTAATGATTTGAAGGAGGAATCCCGTATGTTACTATCCATAAATGTAAAAAAATGGCCAATATTAGTGAAATTTATAATTGTTCTTCTTCTTATTGTTTTAATGTTTAGTATATTTGCATATATTATTAGTAAATCTCTTTCTGTTGGTTTATATAATAATAATTATAAAAATTATTTACATCGATCTTTATAAGCGTCAATTTCACTCCACCTTTACAATCTGTCATTAGTATTACCTAATGCCATTAAAAATGAATATGTCATTTGAAATAATATTATGTTGTGAATGCGTACTGTATCACGATGACGGTTGCCTGCCAGATGAAATAAACTAAAGGAAAATGCCTACTTACTTATCCTGACTGACTTATTATTATCTGATTTATTGTTGAATCGCCAAACTAATTTACTATCGCTATTCAATAGTATATCCAAACCCTCTTCGTGTTTTAATAAGCGATCCTTCTCTTTGCTTTACGGTTTTGCCGGATTTATCTATTTTGCTTCTGAGGGAGCATACCGCGGCATCCACGACATTGCTTAAGATGTCGGCTTTATCATCATATATGTGTTCTTCTATTTGCGTGCGGCTGACGATCTTTCCCCTGTTCACAGCTAAAAACTCAAGGAGAGAATATTCCCTTGGGGGTAGATCTATGACTTTATTATTCCTGCTGACACAGCGCTTGTTGATATCAATTTCAAGATCACCGACAGCTATAATATAGGACTTTGCTTTATAACTGCGGCGCACAAGGGACTGTATCCTGGCCAGAAGTTCTTCAAATGCAAATGGCTTTATAAGGTAATCATCAGCCCCTGTTTCCAGGCCATTGATCCTGTCCTCTACTGTATCCTTTGCGGAAAGAATTAATACATGAACAGGATTATCCTTTTTGCGAACCTGCTTTAAAATCGAGATACCGTCAAGCCCGGGCAGCATAAGGTCGAGAATGACTACATCGTATTCATTCGATTCAATGAACCATAAGCCCTCATTGCCGTCACCGGTTACATCTACTTTGTATCCTGCTTTTCGCAGTCCCAGGGATATTGATTTTCTGAGGCTTGTTGAATCCTCAATAAGCAGTATTCTCATTTTAAATAAAATTTGAAGTGAATTTTAAAGCTGGTCGGGCTGAGTTCAGTGCCGATCCATAATAATATTTATTGTATAGACTCAAAAATCAATAGAAATTTCCGTAACTTTTAGATTTAGTTTAAACTTAAAGACATATCAGAAAAATTACGCCATACCCGGTAAACAATAAATTCGGTTGACATTACGCCTTAAACTTTTCACTATTTATATACTATTTTTTTTACTCCATATTCCACGTATTATTTAAATAATATCTTTAACAGGAGATATGTCATGGAAAATAAAACGGAAAATCGTAAAAAGATAACTCCCCAGATGCTGAAAGAGAAAAAAGCCAGGGGCGAGAAAATAACGATGCTTACTGCATACGACTATTCCATTGCGACTATACTGGATGAGTGCGGTGTTGATACTATACTTGTAGGGGATTCGCTCGGCACTGTTGTAATGGGATATGACAGCACTGTGCCTGTCACAATGGAGGACATGCTGCATCACTGCAAAGCTGTCAAAAACGGGGTGAAGTACGCGTTCCTTATAGGCGATATGCCTTTCATGTCTTACCAGGTATCTGTAGAAGAAGCGAAAAAGAACGCCGGCCGTTTTATCAAAGAATCGGGATGCGATGCTGTAAAGCTGGAAGGCGGCCTTGAAATGGCGGAAACTATATCCGGTATTGTAAAGATGGGTATTCCTGTTGTTGCCCATATCGGCCTTACTCCGCAGACTGCGACGTCGTTAGGCGGGCTCAAAGTTCAGGGCAAGGATATTAAAACAGCTCAATACCAGGTTGATTCTGCTAAGGCGCTGGACCAGGCAGGGGCATGCATGCTGGTTATGGAGAGCGTTCCGGACGAGCTTGCCAAACTTATCACGGAAACTATAAGTATCCCCACTATCGGGATCGGGGCAGGCGCGGACTGCGACGGCCAGGTGTTGGTGATAAACGATATGCTCGGACTTTTCAGAAGATTTGTACCGAAATTCGTCAAGCAATACACGAAATTGTTCCCCCTGATAGAGGAAGCTGTTAAATCATATATTGCTGAAGTAGCAGATTCGGAATTTCCCAAAAAAGAGCATACTTTCAGCATTGACAAAGATGTTCTTGCCCAGATAAAGATAAAATAGATTTATTAGCACAACCCACGGTTGAAGG
>CAZVYR010000268.1:0-5898 GCA_964631555.1 uncultured Leptospirales bacterium | reverse complement strand
ACCTGGTACTTGTCGGCAATGCTAAATGCCCTGCATGTCAGTTCAATACCCTGCTTAGAAGTACCCGGAGCAAAGATCACCCTGGGAAATTCACCATGCCCGGAATACATTGCCATTAAAAGATCTCCCTGCTCACTCCTGGTAGGAAGCCCGGTTGCCGGGCCCGGCCTCTGCCCTATATGGATTACAGCAGGCGATTCTATTGCTCCGGCCAGGCTGAGACCCTCAGTCATCAGGGCGAATCCTCCCCCAGATGTTGTAACAAAAGCGCGCGCTCCCGCGTACCACGCACCCAGGGCCATATTGATAGCTGATATCTCATCCTCAGCCTGCTCCACCACGAGCTGAAACTCATCCGACTTCTCAGCAAGAAAAACAAGCACACCTGTTGAAGGCGACATAGGATAAGAAGACACGAAATTGCAACCGCCTGCAAGCGCGCCGATAGCGACAGCCTCATTGCCGTACAGTAACAGATCGTCCTTCGCGTCTTCAGCAGGTTTTATTTTTATGGCCAGCCTTTCCTTAACAGCCTCATCCCCGGCTATAGTGTAACCCGACTTTGCTGCTGCAATATTTTTGTCAATAATGCTTTTATCTTTATTCCGGAATTCTTTTCTAATGATTTTTTTTACTGAATTAAAATCAATTGCCAGCAGTGAAGAAAAAAACCCAAGAATTACGATGTTTTGAAATATCTGCCCCCCTGTCTCGTCGGCCAGTTTTTTAAAAGATATATCAATAACATTATAATCTGGACTTTTATATTTTTTGTCTATATTAGCTTTATCCCCGATAATAAATGTATCACTGCTTATCCGGTCATTGAACCGTATTGTAGCATCTTCAGCAATAGGTATGAAAATATCTATCCTGTCAACAAAAGCGGACACCCTCTTCGAAGATACTCTTATCGCGCTCGAGTTATTGCCCCCGCGTATCCGCGACATGAACTCACCATAAGTGAACACATGAAAACCGGACGATTTAACCAATTGTGTAAACAGCGTTTCAAATTTCTGAAGGCCTTGTCCTGCTTCCCCTGACACCACGATTGATATCTCATTTTCAAATCTATGTAATTTCATCCTATTTCCTTTGACTGGTAAAGTTTAAATTAAAATTCAGACTATAAGCGGGTATGAACGATCATTAAAATAATACATATCCACTTGCGGAGTATATTATTATAATAAATCATTATTGCTGATAATATATTCGCCTTTTTTCAGAAAACAATTATTGTATATTAAGAATAAACCACTTGAAACAAAAGCGCAAGAATAAATTAATATTAGCTCGAATTGAATGCACTTCTATGCTAAACTCTTTTTTATTATTGATAAATTATAAATTCCGTGATTCAGGTTTTCCGTACATGAAATACAATATTACAATAAGATTTTACGAAGAACTGAACGACTTCCTTCCCAAAGAGCAGCGAAAAAAGGACATCAAATATTCTTTCCAGGGACGGCGTTCAGTCAAAGACCTGATCGAGGCCATGGGAGTACCGCATGTGGAAGTTGACCTTATACTGGTCAACGGGCAACCGGGGGACTTCTCATCCATAGTACAAGACAGGGACAGAATAACTGTTTACCCTGTATTTGAGACTTTCTCAATCAATAAAGTATCCAGGCTGCACCAATCCCCGCTCAGAGACCTTAACTTTGTCCTGGACGTGCATTTAGGAAAACTCGCCCGAAGAATGAGGCTTCTCGGGTTTGACGTTGATTATCAGAAAGAACGCCACGACAGCGAACTCGCGTCAATCTCCGCTGCCACAAACAGAATATTACTTACGCGTGATGTACAGCTCCTTAAAAGAAAGAACATAACAAGAGGACTATTCGTGAGGAACACTGATCCTGAGAAGCAGATCATCGAGATACTTGAGAGACTGGACCTGTGGGAAGAGTGTAATCCTTTTCACAGGTGCATAGAATGCAACGGCATTATTGAGAAAATCATTTTAAATAACAATAACGAATCTTTAAAAAATAAAATCCCGGAAGGTGTGTTAAAATGGTGTAAAGAATTCTTTATTTGCAATACCTGCGAAAGGATATACTGGAAAGGCAGCCATTATGAAAAACTGCAAAAAATAATACAAAAAATAACAGATGAAAAGCCGGTCAATACGCCTGATAAATAAAAAAATATATTATACAACCAGGCACCAGGCATTCTGCAGCACATTCTTGTTGTTTTGATTCACGGCAATTATTCCGAACCTGGTACCGTCTTCTTCTGTATTCTGCTCATCCAGTTTAAAGAGCCTGAATGCAACAGTATCCCCGGGCTTGACAGGCCTCGCAAACTGCACTGCAAGCTTCCTTACTTTTACAGGGTCTTTCTCATCCCCGCACAAAGTGTCAACACATGCTTTATGAGCAAAGGCCATCGTACACAATCCTTGAAGTATAATACCATCCAGGCCTGCCTCCCCTGCCGACTTCTCATCAACATGAATAGGATTAAAGTCCCCTGACGGCTGTGAATATATCCAGGTTTGCCCGTTCCTTACTTTCATATCCCTGTTAAAAACCTCGCCGGACGGTTTCATCCTCCACGGACGCTCTATTGGAGCTTTGTCCGAGCCGGCGCTCCTGTCCAGGAATGACCATACAGACGTCGCAACTATGCTCCCATCCTGATTTTTACTTTCAACACTGCATCTCAGAATACTTCCAAGCCTGCCTGTTTCAATACCGGCAATTTCCGCCCTGCTTACTATTTTATCCCCGGCTTTTACAGGCGTAAACCATTCGAATTCCTGGGAATGATGAACCATCATGGAAAAATTCATCCCTGTCTCTTTATCATGCAACACATGCTCAACGCTTTCCCCCATATAGCGGACTGCATACATAGGAGGTATTATTGTTCCCCCGTTTCTCCTTTTATCAAAAAAGGCGTCATTATCCTCGTTATAGGCAAGGGCATAATAAATCCCTTCATGGTCGGTTATGTCAAAAGGCGAACTCAGTGAATACTTTTTCCCGACAACTTCTTTATTTAATGGCATAATATTCCTATATCAAATCCTGTAACCCAGTCCAAAATAAAGAAAGGTATAACTCATAAATTCCGAACCATCCTGAACGAGATTATATGCTAACCCTGTTTCTATCCTGAGATTTTTAAGATAAAAATTCAATGATACTCCCATGATATAATACGGATAATCATTTGAATCCTGATATCCAGGCTCGGTTACCACATCCATGTCATCATATTCAGGTTGTGTTAATATGTCAATTCCTGCCATTCCCCCTCCGCCGGAAAAAGCAACATTAAAAAATTCCGTTAACTTTAAGGAATAAGATATATTGAGTGCGATGCCCGTAAATTCAAGATCCCGTTTCCTTGTATCCCGGTGCTCCTCAGTCGTTGCAGCAAAATAGTCGAATCTCCCTTTAATACCAATATTTTTTAATACATGATTATTCTTAAAAAAATCTATATTATCCAGATCATAGGATAAATAAAGACTGGTCATCTCCGTATCCCCGAAATCGCTGCCCCAGTTGTCTAATAAATTTATATTGCCGTAATTTACCCCAAAGGTGATACCGCTTAAAATATTATAAAAGCCGATAAAAGGCGATATATTTGCCATCCGTTCTTCTTCTTTTCTGATTCTTTCCTTCTCTCTAAGCTCAAGAGCCTTATTTAGACCGAGTTTAATATTCCTGGTTATATTTTCGATCATTTCAAGGACAACAGCACTTATCATACTATCTGTCTCATCAATATAGATGATCTCCTGTGTCTTAATGTCAAAAAGCTGGCATCGAATCCTGATCTTATTCCCCTCAACAGAGAATGCCCCTGTTATAAAATAATCAGCATTATATGTCTTTGCCCTGTAATTCATCATCTGAATAAAATCTGCCCTATATTCAGGAGACGCATCTTTTTCGATATAATCCATTTTTATCGGGAGTATCCTGACCTCATAATTCACAATATTTTTAAGATCAGCGCTTATTGAATTAGGCAGTATATAAGACAAATAACCATATCTTTCAGTCTCATTTTCATCCTGAAAATAAAAGAAAAATACTCTTTCAGGCTCAGGGGCCTTTACTTCCTGAACGGCCTCCCCATTTTCTTCCTGGGCTGAAAGAATATTCAATTGAAATAGTGTTGTTATAATTATTAAAATAACAAGACGTTTCATGGTTATTTAATTCCGCTCTGAACTATCCTAATCTTCAGGTTGTATATTCCGAGTTGATTTTAACATAATCATAAGAAATATCGCACGTAAAAAACTTTGCTTCGCCTTTGCCTATACCTAAATCCAGTAATACTGATATCTCTCTCCCTGAAAGAATTTTATCCATAGTACTTATATCAAATTCGCAAGGTTTCCCGTTTTTAAGCAATGCTATATTTTCTATATATATCGACAGACTCTCCGGTTTGATCATAGCTCCGGCATAGCCTGCTGCGCATGCTATCCTTCCCCAGTTCGGGTCCTTTCCGAAAAAAGCTGTCTTCACCAATAGCGATTCGGAAACAGACCTGGCCACAATCCTTGCCTCTTCATCATTCTCTGCGCCTGTTACGTTGATAGTGAGAAATTTAGTTGCCCCCTCTCCGTCCATAACGAGCATACGGGCCAGTTCCAACAAAACATATTCCAGGGCTTTTTCAAATTCCATGATATCGCTTTCATTCCTGAGGCATTTCTCTGAAACCGGCGAAAGCAATACCGCAGTATCATTGGTCGACATGTCGCCGTCTATTGTTATAGAATTATATGATTTATTTATGCACCTTCTAAATAAAGGATCAAGTATCTCACGTTCAACCGGGCAGTCCGTAATTATAAAAGAAAGCAAAGTTGCCATATTCGGAGCAATCATCCCTGAGCCTTTGGCTGTTCCCGCAATCCTGAATTCTCCCTGGGAAGTTGAAAACGAAACAGCACAGCTTTTAGGATACGTATCCGTAGTCATTATTGCATTAGGAACAAGGGAACCGTTTTCCTGTGATAAAGACTTAACCAGAACAGGGACAGCATTAAGCATCTTATCCACAGGCAATTTATATCCTATTACCCCTGTAGAAGCCATAAGGATAGAATCGCTTTTTGCATTGAGCTCTTTTGCAACCGCATCAGTTAAACTCACTGCATTATCATATCCCTGTTTTCCTGTACTCGCATTCGCGTTAGTTGCGTTAATAAGGATAGCACGTACAGGATTTTTAATTCTATCTTTGCACAAAAGCACAGGAGCAGCCTGAAATTTATTAGTAGTAAACACCCCCACAGCTACACAAGGCTTATCAGCAGCTATTATACAATAATCAAGCCTCCCCGGTTTACGAATCCCACATTCCATAGCTGAAAAGCTATAACCGGGAACCATTTCAAGTCCGCCCTCTATCTTTTTCAAATCTCTTCTCCGAATATTTATGAATATTTATTTGCGCTGTATTCCGGTTCGAGGTATCTGTTATATTTTTTGAAGATTGATTCGTCATTGCATATCCTCCGCACTCTTTGAACCCTCCATCGGCCCACGAAAAAAGTGACCTCGATTTGAGACCGGCCATTTCTGCCCTCATACTTTGAAGTAGAAAATGGTGCGACGATGGAGAAGAAACAGTCGGCAGATCAGGCGGACACGAGCCGGCGTAGCGCGGCCCGGCACAGCTCCACCATTCCGTTCGAGACATTTTTCGAAAACGCCCGCCTCCCTATCGCCCTCTTCGACTTAGATGACCTTACGGTGATTGAATGCAATCGCACAGCCGCCGAATCATGGGGGGTGGATGACCCGACCAAAGCGGTCGGCGAGCGACTGCTCGCATTTTCCGCCCCGTTCCAGTACGACGGCGCGTCTTCTGGGACCAAGCTCGACGCGCTCCGCGAGCGGT
>CAZVYR010000267.1:0-5906 GCA_964631555.1 uncultured Leptospirales bacterium | reverse complement strand
GGAACAAATCCTATAGTAACTGCCAAAAGCTGTAAAATATGTTGTTTTAAATTTAGTTACTCAGAAGTATGATAAGGGATTTTAATTTGAAGAAAAGAAAATATTGTAAATCCTTCATTTTGACTGCTTTTTTATCCTATTTTCTTGTAACAGCTTTTGTTTTGAGTAATTATTTGTCATGTTCAAAACCGGTGATTATAAAAGACGCCGGCCTGCGCTTTGCATTGATAAGCAATACATACAGCGATTCCCCGTATCAGGACCCTGGACATGGAGTTACATCCACGATTGATCACATTAATGAGGATAATCCCTTATTTGTAGTTCACCTGGGAGGACTTGTATGCGGCGGGACAAAATGGCAGGGGGTTTCAACTAGTAATATAAAAAGACAATATAAGGAGATCTTTTCCGATTTATCGTTGCTTTCGCCTATTCTTTATACTGTAAAATGTGAAACTGAGCTTTTTAAGGGGAAGCCGGAATATTATTTGAAATATGCAAGAAGAGAACCGTATTATTCCTTTAATTATGGTGATATACATTTTCTTGTACTTGATTCATCGTCCGGCACAGGTACAGGGATTTCCGAAGAGCAATTATACTGGATAAAAAAAGATCTGGGACAGCATGAGCATTCGGAAGCTATAATGGTTTTCATGTGCAATCCCATGTTTCTGCCTGCGAAGTATAAATTATCGGATTCAATGACCAGGTGCGCGGATTATGAGATACTGCATAAAATATTCATTGAGTTTAAGGTAAAAGCAGTATTTTCCGGGAATAACTCGAAATATTTCAGGATGGATATTGATGGTATTTCATATATAAATGCAGGATGCAGCGGTTTTAACAGAGTTCATGTTTCAAGATATAGTTATCAATATTATATTGTTGATTATAAAGAAGGGTATTTGTCTGTTATACCCAGGAATATCAAGTACTGATCCGGGATTCAATATTATTTTGCATCAATGAGCTTTGATTTTCTTTTAATTTACGGAGTAAGATGAAATCATTATTACAAATAAAAAATCTTAATGTTGTCTTTCCCACAAATGAAATGAATAATTATGCTGTCAGGGATGTATCCCTGAATATCAAAGAAGGGGAAACTCTGGGCCTTGTGGGGGAATCCGGCTGCGGGAAGTCGGTTACTGCTTTTTCCATATTGCGCCTTATTAGTCCTCCGGGAAGGATCGAGTCCGGTGAGATTATTTATAAAAACCGTAACCTGCTGCAGATAGAGGAGAACGAAATGCGTGCAGTAAGGGGCAGGGAGATATCTATAATATTCCAGGAACCTATGACCTCGCTGAATCCTGTGTTCAGGATAGGATTTCAGATTTCAGAAGCAGTCAGGCTTCATTTGAACAAAGATAAAAAAGAATCCAGGGAAAATGCCCTGGAATTGTTAAGGAATGTCGGTATTCCAAATCCGTTGAAGAGATATAATTCTTATCCCCATGAATTATCAGGCGGTATGAGACAGAGGGTAATGATTGCTATTGCGCTTTCCGCTAATCCGTCCATGCTTATTGCTGATGAGCCTACAACCGCTCTTGATGTGACGATCCAGGCCCAGATACTTGATTTACTCCTGAGACTTCAGCAAGACCGCAAGATGTCGCTTCTTTTGATTACGCATGATCTTGGAATTGTGGCTAATACTTCGGATAATATTGCTATTATGTATGCTGGGGAAATTGTGGAATACGGGAGCGTTTTTCAGCTTTTTAATTCTCCGATGCATCCGTATACTGTCGGCTTATTTGAAGCGATACCAAAGATCGGTGAAAAGAAAGAAAGATTAAATACTATACCGGGAGTGGTTCCTGTAATCAGCAAAAAGCCCGCAGGTTGTGTCTTTTATCCCCGCTGCTATAAGAGGGCGGCAGAGTGCATGCTGGGACCTATTCCTTTATTGGAAAAAGATGACGGCCATCAGGTAAGATGTATTCGCGCGTGAGAAGCACATACTGAAAACGACACTACTCCTTTCGTATAACTGGAGTAATGTGTTTCAGAATTTTTAGTAATGTTTAAACAGCGAGGTTTATTTTATATGTTTTTTTAACTGCACCAAGTATTCCTGCAACTATGCCGGGATTTTTACTTTTTAATTCATCAAGAAAGCCGATGACTTCGCTCCTGGTTAATGCGACGTCATAATGATCGCACTCAGATCTCTGCTTTGCTCCGCAAATTTCTTTATTCATACAGTCTGCGCAAATGGAAGTATTCATTCTCGTTCTCCTTTGAGATTCTAATCAAATTGGTAATATGTTTATATTGAGCAATTTATATGCCAAATTAAGTTTTTATTTTAAATAATTCAAATTGTTATGTAAAATATGGAAATTATAAAGAAATTTTTAATATTTTTGCTTTATAAGCCGGGTTTTGGGACCAGGTAAATGAAAATATTATTTTTCTGCATTGATTAAATGTTTGATAAATACACAATAAAAATATTTTGTTTCATTAATTGCAGGTTACTAAGTATTTTATTGTTGTAACTTTACAGCAGCGTATCATTTTTGCAACATTATATATATTACAGGTCATAATTTCTTTGCAGGTTTTTATATGATATTGCTTCAAGCAAATGCTTTTTTTGGATTGAAGCACTGTCATCAAGGTCGGCAATGGTTCTGCTGACCTTTAGTATCCTGAAAAATGATCTTGCCGACAGGTTCATTTTTTTAACTGCCATGCCGAATATCCGTTCGGTTTCGGGATCGATTACGCAGTGTTTCTTTATTTCCGAATTGGACATCCTCGAGTTGAAGAACCTGCTGCCGTTAAATCTTTTTTTCTGGATTTCACGCGCTCTTATAACCCTTTCCCTGATGGCTTCAGAGGATTCTTCATTTGCTTTATCCATCAGGTCTTTGTATTCTACTCTGCCTACAAGCACTTCTATATCTATTCTGTCAAGAATAGGCCCGGAGATCTTCTGGAAATAGTTTCTTACTTTATAGGGTGAGCATTTACAGGGGATTTCGGGATCAAGGAAATAGCCGCACTGGCACGGATTACTTGAGGCGACCAGCATGAAGTCTGCAGGGAACTTACAGGTGCCGCTTGCTCTTGCTACTGTTATGTCGCAGTCTTCCAGGGGCTGCCTGAGAGCCTGTAATACATCGTTTTTAAATTCCACGAATTCGTCAAGGAAGAGCACCCCGTTATGGGCAAGGGATATTTCTCCTAGGCTGGGTATCCTGCCGCCGCCTACAAGGGCTGCGTCGGATGTGGTATGATGCGGGGATCTGAAAGGAGGATTTACCAACAGGCCGTCACCAGGCCTGAGGGTTCCGCTGACTGAATGTATCATTGTGCTTGCGATTGACTGCTCTCTGTTGAGTGGAGGCAGAATGGAAGGTATTCTCTTTGCAAGCATGGTCTTGCCTGATCCCGGAGGGCCGTACATCAGGATATTATGATTGCCTGCTGCTGCTATTTCAAGGGCTCTTTTCGCGGTTTCCTGACCTTTTACGTCTTTGAAGTCGTGAATATATTCGGGAATTACATCATTCTTTTTTTCTTTAAAGGGCTGCAGCTCGTTATTACATGCGGACAGGGCTTCTGCTATATCCCTGACAGGGTATACTTCGATCTCGTCTATGGCTGACGCCTCGTACCTGTTCTCCCAGGGCACTATGATCTTTTTATAATCGGACTTGTAAAGTGATATTGCCATTGAGATTGTGCCTTTTACAGGCCTGACTTTGCCGTCCAGGGACAGCTCTCCGACAATGGCGACAGACGAGAGATCTACATCGGCCTGTCCTGTGGCCATGAGAATCGCAAGGGCAACCGGGAGATCGAAGTTTGATCCCTGCTTTTTAAATCCCGCGGGCGCAAGATTAACGACGAAATTCTTGGGGGGAAACTCCATGCCCGAATTCTCTATTGCTGAGCGTATTCTTTCCCTGGATTCCTTTATTGTTGAGTCCGGAAGCCCTACGATTATAAAGTTGGGCAGTCCTTTTACAATGTCGACTTCTATTTCCACGATATTTGCTTCTATGCCGTGTACATCAAGTGATATTGCTTTGGCTAACATGTTTGCTCCATATTTGTATGTGTTTATGATTATTGAATCTGATAAATCAGAATTATCTGTTTAATTCAGTTCTCAGATGAATGAATTTAATCGGAAATGCTATGCCCTGGCGGGAAAACGACTATATGGGCGGCATGCGCCCCTGTGGTTATCAACCAGCCGCACAAAATCAGTGCGGCGGAAGAGTCATTATTTTTTTATGCTATATTTATTGTTAATATTAAAATGCAAAAACTAATATAGCATTTCGATATGCCGGTTTATGTCAAGAAAGTTTTTCTATCTTTTGATGAGCTTCTGGCCTGCCGCGAGCAGGGAGTCCCATACAGGGGAAAAGGGCGGGGCATATCCAAGGTCAAGATAAGCAAAGTCTTCGATTTTCATTTTTGACGTAATTGCGGCAGCAATTACATTGGCTCTCTGCGCGGCGCCGTCAACTCCGGCTGTCTCTCCGCCTATGACTTCGCGGGTAACTGAATTGACGGTCAGCTTTACGTATATTTTTTTCGAGTCAGGGCAGTATCCTGCTTTGGATTTCCAGAATACGTCCGCTGATTCGGCTTTTATGTTGTAGCGCGATGCTTCTGTTTCGGAAAAACCTGTTTTGGCTACTTCAAGGTCGAATACTTTTACGAATTGTGTTCCGACTATGCCCTTGAATTCTTCGGACCTGACACCGGCAGCCTGCAGGCCGGCAACCCGTCCCTGCTTGTTCGAGGTTGTACCGAGCGGCATATATATGTCTTCTGATATTATGAGATGCCTGACTGTTGCGCAGTCTCCTGCTGCATAGACGCCGGGGATATTGGTTTCCGATCTTGAGTTTATTATTATTGCTCCGTGGGGGTCCATTTTGATATCGGTATTGCTCAGGAATTCGGTATTGGGGCGTACGCCTATGGAGATAAGAATAAAGTCGGCGTCTATGGTATTGCCGTTAACCTGAACGGACAGGCCGTTTTTTTCGCGATTTATTGCCTGAATATCAACCCCTGTTTTAATAGTTACATTGTGTTTCTCAAGCTCTTCGGTTATCCTTTCGCGTATTTTTTCGGAGAACGAGGCCGCGATTGTACCGGCTTTTTCGAGCATGACGGTTTCTATTCCTATGGTTCTTAATGATTCCGCCATTTCAAGCCCTATTGCCCCGCCTCCTACTATTATTCCTTTACGGGGATAACCGGACTCAATAAATCTTTTTATTGCGAGGCCGTCGTCAAGGCTGCGGAGAACAAAGACGTGCTCGTTCTCAACGCCCTGAAAAGGGGGAAGGACTGCCCTCGCGCCAGTGGCAATGACGAGCTTGTCGTACGAGTAATTTTTGCGGATGCCGCTTCGCTCTACGGTCACTGTTTTTTCGTTGAAATCAACTCCTGTTGCTTTTGACGAAGTAAATATCTGTATATTGCGTTCATTTATGTATTTGTCTTTATCTATGGCTATGAGTTTGTTGTAGTCTGTAATTAGGTTGTCGATAAGGTACGGCATTCCGCACGCGCCATAAGAAACGTAATCGCCTTTTTCAAATACGCCGATGGTCATGTTTTCGTTTACCCTGCGCGCCTGTGAAGCGGCGCTCATGCCTGCTGCTACTCCGCCGATTATTAAGAGATCATAATGTTCCATTGTGGTTCTCCGTGGAATTATATATTTTTTCGGTGTGAATGGACCGGTATTGTTGCCCGGCGTATAGAATATTTAAACTGTGTGAGGACTTAGTCAATTAAAAATTGGAATTGAAGCGGTGGAAGAGAGAGTTCAAAGTTGCAAGTTCCAGGTTCCAAGGTAAAGAGTAGTTTCAAGTTCCAAGTTCCAGGTTCTAAGGGTGTTAGAAGGT
>CAZVYR010000266.1:0-5930 GCA_964631555.1 uncultured Leptospirales bacterium | reverse complement strand
GTTTTTCTTTTATCAACGATAGTTCCAGGCCTCTTATAAAAGAATCTGCTTCTATTTTTGTGGCAAAAACAAGCCCTGTATTACTATTCATATTTTTTGTTTCATCATGCAGTACCGCGTTCCCGATTTAATAGATTTTAAGGAAGGATAAATGGCCGCGCATGACACCCCGGTTTATTTTCTAAAATAAGATAAATTAAAAAGCTTATTATCAAGTAAAATTTTTAAAACAAATCAATTTGTTTAATCCCACCGGAATGTCGCTTTGTCCGAAAACTGTTCATACAATAAAAAAATCACCGCAAAGGCAGTATATATGCTTAAGCAGCGATTGTTCAATATCAGAATAAAACTTTAATTGCAGACCCTGTCTTGTTATTGGTAAATTAATCAGCAGCTAAATATTTCTCAATATACTCAGTCAGTTCTATTATATTTCTTTCAAGCATGATCTTAAATTCAGGGGGAATATTCTGATCCTTGACAACATGATAATAATTAATCGCGTCTCTAACATTTCGTCTCTTGATCAGCTCATTTGCCTTTTCAAGCATAGGTTTATATTTAAAAAATGAATATTGCAGGATATTCTGATCCCTGGATAAACTGAATTCGTCCGGAAGCTTCGAAAAGTCATAGCTGACCTTAAGCACAGGCAACTCCTTTCTGACGCGTTTACCCTGGCTCAGAAATTTCCTGTAAAAACGCTCTTCTTCCTTTTCCTTTTCTTCCTGTTCCCTGTCAACAAAACTGCTTTCATAATCATCATGTTTTTTATTATAACCAAGGATCTCAAAAGGACTATCTTCCTCTTTATGTTTATTCTCACTCAGTATTTTTTCAAAAATATCCTGATCGGAAGGCCCTGTATATTCCTCCTCATCTTTATGGCTGAGCAATTCTATTTCTTCGGGCTCCTCTTCCTTTACATGCGTATCCCTGTTTAATACAGCTTCAATATCCTGCTCTGAAGGCTCCCTGAAACCTTTTTCTTCTCCCGGCTGTTTGAGCAACTCTATTTCCCCGGGCTCATCTTCTTCTGCCTGCCTTTTTCTTTGTAAATCCACTTTCTTTGCTAAAGGCGCTTCCTGTTTCGGGATACTGTCATGGATATGGGGAACAGGAGCAGTTACCTGAAATTTAGATTCAATCGTAGAAGGCACTCTGTCAGCATCTTCAATTACAGGCAGTTGTTCCGGTTCTCTTTCCCGGATAATCTCGCGTACTTCAGTTGTCCTTTCAGGGGAACGCGGTATTTCCTTAATAAGCCTGGTCAGCTCTTCGTTCCTGTCTTTAATCCCCATGATCTCAGTATTAAGAGATTCAATCCTTGAAGCTTCTGCACTCTCTTTTGATTCCAGCAATTGATCAACGTTCTTTCTTAATTCAACAACCTCAGTGCGGTACTTCTCAATTTCTGCTGTCCTTCCGGATTCAGCGACCTGCCTGCTGATTATTTTCTCCGTAATAGTATCCGCGATCTCTTTCATCTCCGATTTCAATACAGGCTCACTGTCAGGCTTCGGGGCCGGCGGAGAAAGGGCAATCCTGATATTATCCGGAATTCCCACAGGCGCGTCAAATGAGACTTTTACTTCCCTGCTCTTAAGCTTCTGGCTAATGGCCTGCTGTCTCAGCTCTTCAGTCTTTTTCTGCAAACGATGTTTCTGGTATTCCTGCAAATAATCCACATTTGCTTTGATCTTTGAATTTATATTCTGATCAATGACTCTTTCATAAACGCCTTTATAAAGCGATATCGCAGTTGGAAAATCACCCTTTTTCGCGTATATCTCAGAATTGGCAAGAGTCTTGTTATATACCCAGTGTTTCGATCCTTCCGGAATGATTTCTTCAGCAGTATAAGGAAGATTGAAATCGTCTTCAACTTCCCCGTTATCTTCAATCGCATCAATATCTTCCTTTCTCCTGAAAAGATTATCACCCTGGTCTTTTGCTGCAGCGCTTTCCTGTGCCTGATCCGGTTTGTCTGTGGCTCTTCTTCTTAAGGGAGCTTCAACCTGAGGTTGTGATACGTCAGGAATATTTTCCTGTTCACTTCCATCCTGTTCGCCTCCTTTGCCGAAAAGAGCCCATATAACAAGTAAAAGAATAAATATAAAAATAGATACAAGAATTGTTGTCATAGTTTATTGTTTTATTTAATAAATCATGTTAAAAATAATCCGTCTTAAGGCAGAATAATGTTCCCCTTTTGTTATAAATCACTCCATCTGAGTTATTATAAACATAACACCAAGAACTATAAAAATCAAATTCATATACTTTAGAAAATAAGTCTTCTGATGAACTACATTTTAAAATAACACATTTTACAATCTTTGTTAGTTACTTTAGGATCTGTCCCCGCCCTGCGGGGTGGGTTGCTATATAGTTATCGGCAAATTTCGACTCATTCAACAGGCGAATCTGAGAAACCGCCTCTTTTTCCGGGCATAGGGCCGAAATACTGATAAAGATAACACTTTAATTTCCCATTATATAATTTTCTGTTTTTTATTGATTTGCGGCCAAAGTACTTCTCAAATTCAGGATGAGAAGTTAGTACAAAGAAAGACCATGTATCCAGTTTCGAAAAGACCTCTCCCATGGAACGATACAGCTTTGCAGCTTCTTCTACTGAGCTTAAACGCTCACCGTAAGGCGGATTGCAAATTATACATCCGTACTTTCTTTTGGAGCTGAACTCGTCCAGAGGCTTTTTCTCAAAGATAATACTATCCCCGACTCCGGCCAGTTCCGCGTTCTTCCTGGCCTGTTGAAAGACTTTATCGTTCATATCGGCCGCGTAAATCATTAACTGCTTATCATTGACACAATCCATAGCTTCATTTCGCAAATCCGTCCAGAGTTTACGGGGAATGCCGGGCCATGTTTCCGAGACAAACGTCCTTTTCAGGCCAGGCGCGATATTCTTTCCTATCAAAGCAGCTTCTATTGCTATTGTTCCGGAACCGCATACCGGGTCCACGAGCATTCTCGAAGAATCCCACCGGCTGAGCATTACCAGCGCGGCCGCCAGCGTTTCCCTTAGCGGAGCTTCTCCACGCTGTTCAGCATAGCCTCTCTTATGCAAACCAGGCCCGCTTGTATCAATAGTTAAAGTTGCCTTATCCTTCAGTAATCCAACCTCTATTTTATAAACCGGCCCGTCTTCTTTAAATAAGGTCTTGTTATATTTTCGCTTCATTGCTTCAACAACAGCTTTTTTCACTATTGACTGACAATCCGGCACACTGTATAATTTTGATTTAACAGACTTCCCTGTAACATGCATTTTACCGTCTTCAGGGATAAATCTTTCCCATTGAACAGACAAAGCACCCTGGTATAATTCCTCAAAATCGCGCGCGATGAAGTCTGTCATTTTGATCAAAACCCTGTCAGCGCATCTAAGCCAAAGATTGCATCTGATAATATCCCTGTCGTCGCCTTTAAAAAATACTTTTCCATCTTCTGTTTTAATATCAGAATAGCCTAAAGACCTTAGTTCCTTTGCCACAATTGATTCAAGACCAAAAGCGCTTGTTGCTATTAAATTATATTCAGACATTCGTTACTTCCTTTTGTATAAATAAAAAATAATCATTACATCAGTAATTATATTACTCAATATCCTGTGTTTTTTGTCAAGACCTGCAATAAAGAATTATATATAATTTACAGCAAATAGAAAAAAATTTATTTCACCTTTGTTTCAAATCCCAATCATCTCCATTTATAAAATCGTTCCCCTCCGTTTCAAAGCCGTATATAAAAGCATCCGTGTAAATACTAGCACCGGATATTTTAAAGTCAGCCCTTTTAAAATAATCCTGCAATATAAAAAATACATTGACATTAGAAAACCAGATAATTTAGTTTTCATATCGCTTAAATGAATAAATATATAAACCTGAAGACACATAATGAAATCAAAACTAAATATAAATCCTTTTAAAACCAGGGGATATTTCGGCAGCTTCGGGGGACGATATGTACCTGAGATGCTGATACCGGCCCTTGATGAGCTGGAAAAAGCTTACCTTGATGCTGTTAAGGACAGATCGTTTAAAGAAGAATTCGATCACGTACTAAAAACGTACTCAGGCAGGCCCACTCCCCTTTATTTTGCAGAGAACCTTACAAAGTATCTGAAAGGGGCAAAGATATATCTTAAACAGGAGGGGCTGGGACAGACAGGCTCGCACAAGATAAACAACGCGATCGGCCAGGCTATTCTTGCTAAAAGGATGGGCAAGAAGCGGCTGGTAGCTGAAACGGGTGCGGGACAGCACGGGCTGGCGACTGCCACGGTAGCCGCGAAATTCGGTTTTGAATGCGAGGTGTTTATGGGCCTTGTTGATATTAAAAGACAGAGGCCCAATGTATTCTGGATGGAGCAGCTCGGCGCTAAAGTAAGTCCTGTTACGACAGGCAGCATGACACTAAAGGACGCTGTAAACGAAGCTATCCGCAACTGGATTGAAACTCTTGATACGACTCATTTCCTGATTGGTTCTGTGCTCAGCGCTCATCCTTATCCTGTTATTGTGCGGGACTTTCAGTCTGTCATTGGAAAGGAAACTCTTACCCAGATCAAACAAATGGAAGGAAGACTGCCGGATTATTTGATAGCGTGTGTCGGCGGCGGAAGCAACTCAATAGGACTTTTTTATCCTTTTCTTGAATACGAGTCAGTGAAGATGATTGGTGTGGAAGCAGGAGGTACAGGCACAGGGCCCGGTAAACATGCTGCCAGGTTCGCGAAAGGCAGAGAGGGCATTATCGAAGGATACAGGTCTTTGTTTCTTCAGGACAAAGAAGGACAGTCCCTGGAGACTCATTCTATTGCTGCGGGACTTGACTATATAGGTGTCGGCCCGGAACACGCTTACCTGAATTCCGTCGGCAGGGTGACTTATGAAAGCGCGACCGACAAGCAGGTGATCCAGGCTTTGAAACTGCTTATTAAAACCGAAGGAATAATACCGGCTCTCGAATCATCGCACGCTCTTGTTAAAGCGATCGAGCTCGCACCGGAGTTGACCAAGGATAAAATCATTATTGTGAATTTATCCGGCAGAGGAGATAAGGATATTTTCCTGATCGCGGAAGCGCTCGACGATAAGGAGTGGGTCTCGTTTCTAAGATCCAAGATCCAGGAGGCTGATAATAAATGAACGCCGGTATAACCAAAAAAAAGATAATGACGCATATTGTTCTCGGCTATCCGGATCTTAAGGCAAATATGGAGCTGATCAAGGTGATGTCGGATGCAGGGGTGGATTATATTGAGATGCAGATCCCTTTTACTGATCCCATAGCTGACGGCCCGACTATTCTTAACGCGAACCAGAAAGCCCTTGCCGGTAATCTGCATGTCCATGACTGCCTGAAATTCGCGGGTGAAGCAGCAGGTTCATATAAAGACATCGGCTTTTTATTCATGTCGTATTACAATATTGTTTTTAACGCAGGTATTGAAAAGTTTGCCAGGTCGGCAAAAGATAAAGGGTTATATGGACTGATTGTTCCTGATATTCCTTTTGAAGAGGACAGGGAAGGCTTTTTCCCGGTATGTAAAAGTTACGGTCTGAATCCTGTTTATGTGTTTTCCCCTGGGACTACTGAAGAGCGTTTAAAGAAGATCAGGGAATATGCTTCGGGGTTCGCTTACTGTACTGCAAGGGTCGGTACTACAGGCGCGGGCAAGGATCCTCACGGACAGATTAAAGAATATGTTCAAAAGGCAAAAAGTATACTGGGGATTCCGGTTGCTGTGGGATTCGGGATTGACAGCCCGGCAAAGGCGCAAAAGATAGCGGACTTTGCCGATATTGTCATTATTGGAAGCAAGATATTGAATATAGTAAATGAGGCAGGGAAAGATTTTCATAAGCCTGTGTTTGACTTTTTGAGTGAAGTGA
>CAZVYR010000265.1:0-5954 GCA_964631555.1 uncultured Leptospirales bacterium | reverse complement strand
CGCGGGCTCTCCTGATCGCAGACAGTGTATCTTCCATATCCGAATCATTGACCGGAGTCAGTAGAGCTATTGGCTTACCGTTATTTGTTATTATCATTTCCTGCTCTTCAGGCAGCTCTTTCCATATCCGGGCAGGGCTGGTTCTTAAATCTCTGACAGTTATAAATTTCATGAATGACCTCGTTAATAATTAAAATATACCTTCCTGTCACTCATCTGTCAACAATGTTTCTATATTTTCTGCTGGATATTACATACTCAATGATAATAATGCCGGGGCCAGAGAAAAACCTCCCCCGGCTGCACGCCGGGGAAGATTCTCTCGTAATAATTCTGTTTCTGTTACAGGCTATTTCCCCGAATTCAGAATAAGCGGCATACCTGTAGCATTCGGGTTTGTAGGCATAATAACGAATGTAGTGTTCTGCGAGTTAACCAGTTCTTTGTACGCCTCAATAGCTTCATGCTGTAAATAATAAGGAGTAAGAGTCCTGTTAATGATCTGCTGAGCCTGGGCAATACCCTTGGCTTCTTCGACCTTGATTTCAGCTTCTTTGATCGCTTTCTGCTTTCTGTATTCCGCTGCCTCAGCTTCCTGCTGTGACTTTATCTTCATCTGTACCGCTGCTTCAATATTCTGCGGCAGCTTAATATCCCTGAGCAAAACATTGTCAAGTATGATGAACTTTTTCTTTAACTCCCCCTTGGCATCCTCAAATATCTTGACCGATATATCGGACCTTTTTTCATATAGCTCTTTTACCTTATACTGAGAAACAGTGTTTCTTATTGTTGTACGAAGCGCCGGAAAAATGATCTTATCCTCAAGAGCGGACACATTAGCCGCAATATTCCTGTAAATCTGATCGATTTTCTGCGTGTCGACCTTATACCACGTTGTCGTGTCTACCTGCACCCCCATACCGTCCGATGTCCTGACTTCAATCAACATAGTATGCTCCCGTATTCTTTTGGGATACACATGTACGCTAGCCCAGGGCCTTTTTAACTTCACGCCGGGAGTATCAACCGTGGCATACAGCTTGCCGAACTGAACAAGCACAACAGCTTCTCCTTCATCTACTGTATACAGAAGAGATACAACTAATAATATGGCCCCCACAAACAGGAACAATACCCCAAGCGTTTTACCGATAGACTCCCTGACGCCGAATGAACGGAGCAGCTCGCCTGCAGCCGTTTTAGTAAACAAAAGAATCAGGCCCACTATTATAACTATAACTGATATTACGAATATTCCCATACAAATATCCTCCGGATAAATTTTCATAATCCAAATCGCATTACTATTAAATATCATAAATATGAATTATATCAAGTCAAGGGAAAATAAAATTTCAGGATATAAATGCCCTATGCTGTATTAAAGCCACTTCCCTTACTTGGAACCATGAATTTACAACCTTGAACTTGCTTTCGGCCCCTGAGCTTGTCGAAGGGTTCCCCTCCGTTTCAAAGCTATATATAAAAGCATCTGAACCAAAGGTGTATCCTTTGCATATAAAACTTTTTCCTGGATGAAAAAATTACACTAAAAGATCTCATGAAAAATCCTAAAATAATAATAATGCCTTTCCGATGATTATTATATTAGAAAAACAGAGAACATAACAGAGGGATGTTGATGGATAATAAGATTATTGACTTTATTGCGTATAAAATTGAAAAATCCCTGAAAAAAGATGGTTTCACAATAAAGAGAGATAAAGAAAAAAATATAAATGTTCTTTTGAAAATTAAAAATGATGCACAAAAAAGCAGTAACTAAACCTCAACATCGTCTTAACCTCCGGACGCGTCAGCTTATTAAAAAGCTAAACAAATAACGTAAATAAATATTATTTCATAATAAAAATCCTTGATTTACAAATCATAATAACCGTTATTTTGTATCTATCATCCGGAAAAAAAGAATTGAGGTGCAATGGCAAGGATAAAAGAATTCAGAGGATTAAGACCAGTAAAAGATATCATAACGTCAGTCGCCGAACTGCCGTATGACGTGGCAACAGCCGCGGAAGCAAGAGCCGCTGCAGGGAAAAGCGAATATAATTTTTATCATATAAGCAGACCCGAAGTGGAACTGCCTGAAGAAACAAATATTTATGACAATATCGTTTATAAAAAAGGCAAAGAGAATCTCGAAAAATTCATTAAAGACAGAGTGCTGATTTATGATGAAACCGAAAATTTATATCTTTACACACTGATCAGGCAGGGAAAAACGCAGACCGGACTTGTTGCATGCGTTAACATTGAGGACTATGAAAACAATATAATAAAAAAACACGAGCTTGTACTCGACTCAAAGGCTGAAGACAGGAAAAAGCACATAGACATACTCAACGCGCAAACCGGGCTGGTTTATTTATTTTATAAAGAGGATGGCAGTAAAAAAGCCCTGTTTAAGAAAAGCCTGAATATTCCGCCGGATTATGATTTTACCACAGATGACGGCATCAGGCATATTTTCAGGGTAATCTCCGACAGAGAACTTATAAACGAGTTTAAGAACACACTAATGGATAAAATATTTTTCATAGCAGACGGCCACCACAGGGCTTCCTCTGCTGTTAAAGTAGGCATTGAAAGAAAAACAAACAATCCTGCCCATAACGGCACTGAGGAATACAACTGGTTCCTGTCAGTAATTTTTCCCCATGACGAGCTTACAATACTGCCGTATAACAGGGTAATAAAAGATTTAAACAACTTGTCTGTTGAAGATTTCGTGAATAAAATCGAACAAAAGTATAAAATCCAAAAAAACGCTTCCTTCGCTGAGAAGCATTCATTTCGTATGTACCTGGAAAGTCAGTGGTATAAACTCTATCCGAAATTCAATATCCCGGCAGATTCTGTCGGAAGCCTTGATGTTCAGATACTTCAGGATACGATTCTCGATCCTGTGCTCAATATTAAAAATCCGAAAAATGATAACCGGATAGATTTCATAGGCGGGATCAGGGGAGAAAAAGAACTGGAAAGACTTGTGAACTCAGGAGAGTATAAACTGGCTTTTTCCATGAACGCCGTGTCTATCGATGACCTGATCAGTGTGTCCGAAGAAGGAAAACTAATGCCGCCAAAATCAACATGGTTTGAACCGAAACTAAGAAGCGGACTGGTCATACATGAGCTTTAGGGATAACAACACTTTTCTCTTGACTTTTAAATATTGTTGTTATTAATTTAAGAAGGTGCCGGTAACCGAAAAATGGAGACGAGGGGGATCGAACCCCTGGCCTCTTGAATGCCATTCAAGTGCTCTCCCAGCTGAGCTACGTCCCCGGTGCTTTTACAAATAATATAGAGAACCGGTTATTGTCAACATAATTTTTACAGCATTTTATCCGGATGTTTATAACATATCCCTTTGCATATAAAAATACTGACTTAAAGTTGAATTGTTAATAAATAACCTGATTCTGATACTACTAAATATTAGGAGAAAAAATGCTATTATATATAATGATTTTTATTTCCTTTGTTATTGCCACAATATTCGGGCTATACTTCTTTCATATTTTTATTACCCCGAAAAAAGTCGAAGAGATCGCAAAGATGATAGACAGCGGCCAGACAGGGGTAGCCATTAAAAAACTGAACGAAATACTGGAAAAAGACGACAGGGATTCGTATGCTCATTATCTCCTTGCCAGGGCATACAAACTTGAAAATAATATACAATATGCTATTCTTGAATACAGGCAGGTATTGAAACTTGCCAAATATGATGAAAAAGTAAAAGAAGCTGAAGTAAGGTCAATTCTTGCAGGGATATACAAAGACAGGAATGCCGAAGAAGAAGCAAAAAAAGAGTATCTGATACTGACTCAAATTGACAGCCTGAATTATAATAATTTTTACCAGCTTGGCGTAATATTGTTTAATGCAGCTTCATTTGAAAAAGCCCTGTCATATTTTAAAAAAAGCGCAGCTCTTAACTCCAAGCATGATATGTCGTTTTATTATATAGGCCAGACATATTACAGGCTTGGCCAATACCAGGAAGCCAGGCAGGCATTACTGGAAGCAATAAAAATAGAGCATACAAATTACAAAGCCCATTACTTCCTTGGGCTTGTGTTAAGACAGCTCGGAGATTATGAATGGGCCTTAAAAGAATTTGAGGTTGCCGGGAAAAGCGACGAGCTCAGAGTAAAATGCTACCTTGCAAAGGGCACGTGTTTCCTGGAACGCGATCAGTACCCAAAAGCGATACTTGAATTTGAGAAAGGCCTGAGGTACGCGAGAAAAGGCAGCGACTCCGAAATAAACCTGAGATACTTCATGGCCGAAGCCCAGGAAAAGATGAGAGATCTTCAGTCAGCGATAATAAACTGGGAAGCTATTTACAAAGTTAAAAAAAATTTCCGAGATGTTAAAAACAAACTGAATAAATACAATGACTTCAGACAGGATGATAATGTTAAAGACTTTTTAATAGCAGGCATGGCCCAGTTTGAGATAATCTGCAGAAAGATGCTGGATGTCATGGGACTGAATATAAGCGAGATTGAAATGAACGAAACCGAGGTCGAAATAGTGGCTATCGAACCTGAAGGCCGTTTCAGAAATATGAGAAGAACGAACAGGCTGGTGAAAATAATACGCAATACTGATATGATAAATGATTCACTGCTTCGTAAACTGCACGAACAATTAAAATCAAAGAATGCCCTGAGAATATTGGTTATTACAGCCGGAGAATTCTCTCAATCAGCAATTGACTTTGCCAATACCAGACCTATAGATCTATATGGTAAGGATAAATTAGTTGAGATCCTCAGTAAAATCTCATAAAAGAATTCCCTTCAGTCATATTCAAAGGAAATGATACGACACAATTTTTCCTTTAGAAAATGCCAGGCTTTAACAAAAACTTTATCAGCGGCTTGCAGGAAAATAATGAAAACATTATTTTAAGTAAGACAGAAAAAAATATAATATTAGATTTTGATATTGGCAGGTATAATGCGAAAAATATTCTGAAAATATCAAAAAGATTTGCGAAGATATTCAATTATAATACAATATTCAATCTACCGGCCGACTCATTACAAATTATGAAATTGCATATAAATTATAGGAATTGCTGAATGGCCATATCCGCTTCAATCATTTGTTATAACGAAGAAAAAAATATCGCACGCTGTCTTGAGAGTGTCAAATGGGCAGATGAAATCCTCATACTGGACTCATTCTCAACAGACAAGACTCTTGAAATTAGCAGGAAATATACTGACAATATCCATCAGCATATATTCGACGGCCATATACAACAAAAAAACAGGGCAATAGCACTCTGCGCCAATGACTGGGTATTCTGCATAGATGCAGACGAAGCAGTAAGCCCTGGACTGCAAAAATCGATACTGGGAATAGATATCAATAAAACTGCATTTAATGGTTTTGCAGTTCCAAGAAAAGTATTTTATCTTAACAAATGGATCAATCACGGAGGATGGTATCCTGATTACAAGATCAGGTTCTTTAACAGAAAATACGGATACTGGGGCGGAGTCAATCCGCATGATACGGTTATTGTAAAAGGAGATACGAAAAAATTAAACGGGGACCTTCTTCATTATTCATATACCGATATAACTGCACACCTGAACCAGGTAAATAAATTTACAGATATAATGTCTGCTGAGTATGGCAAACTTGGAAAGAAGCCCTCGATCATCAACCTGACATTAAGGCCTTTTTTTAAATTTATAAAGATGTATTTCCTTAAGCTTGGTTTCCTTGACGGGAAAAGGGGCTTTATAATAGCAGTAATAGCGTCTTTTTATGTTTTTATTAAGTTCGTTAAGCTTCTCGAAAGGAAGATTGAAGAGAAAAAATAATATATAAAGCATACCTGATTTTTGTCACTTTGCATCCTGCTCCCCTCCGTTTCAAAATCGTATCAACTATGCTCTGAA
>CAZVYR010000264.1:0-6029 GCA_964631555.1 uncultured Leptospirales bacterium | reverse complement strand
TCTTTTGACCTTAGCGGGAAAAGGTTTAGTGTTGCTCAGCAGGAATCCTATACATGCGTTCAGGACTCCTTCATGGGGACAGAAGCAAAGGTTCTTGACGGTATAAATGCAAGCACAGCAATGGATGATATTGATGATCAGGCCCTTGTAAAAAGAGTTAATCTCGGCTGGCTTTGCAAAGACAATATGCTTGAGAGCAGCATTCTTACACTGGACGGCATGGCAGATTTCGGATCGGTTACTACAGATACATTTGTACTCTCAATGAAACCTGAGCAAAAAATGAAAAACTGGAAAGATTATCGTCTGGCAGCAAAAAATTCTTATGGATTCTGGATAAATGCTGTTGATCTTAATGACGGCGGTTCAAAAGTATTTGTTAAAGGACCATATCAACCTGAATACGGCCTTGGCACTTACGGTGTTGATAAAGCTACTAATACTGTATGGGCAGTAATAAACCACAACGGTTCATTTGCTGTTCAAAAACAATACTAATAATAATTCCTAAGTTTATTATTCGGGATTTGAGCAATTATCATTTGTCCCGTTGGTTGCTTACAGCGGGACAAATGCGCCCATAGGAACAACGAAAATCGATTTTCCCAAAAAGTCAATCCAATCTCCCCTCCAATGGTTAGTAAATTTATATCTAAAATTTTAATTGCTTTGGTCGGTATTGGCCTAACAGTATTTTTAGTCAAAAGATCGTAAGCGTCAAATAAAACCCAGTACCAGGTTTTTAAAATGGGGCTTATTACCCAAGAAATGAAATTACTTATAATCTTTCAGTAACTGGCTTAATTAATAAATGGTTGACATTGTAATTACAATGACTTACTTTTAATGTATGAAAATATTCAAGTGGAATACTGAAAAAAACGAAGTTCTTTTAAAAGAGAGAGGTATTACATTCGAAGAAATAGTACAAAGAATTGAGTCAGGAACTAAAGTAATTGAAACTATTCACCCTAACCAAAAGAAATATCCAAATCAAAAGATTTTAATAGTTGATGTAGATGGATATGCTTATTTGGTCCCTTGTGTTATTGAACAAAACGAATATTTTCTCAAGACAATAATTCCCAGTAGAAAAGCCACTAAAAAATATTTGGGAGGACGTGATGACTAAAAAGGAAAAAAAAATATTACTTGATGATTATGAGAATGAAATATTGGAGACATACGAGAAAGGTAATCTAAAGCCTTCAAAATCTCAGACAAATTATCAGGAAATTGCATCCAATACTTTAAAAAAGAATAAAAAAATCAATATTAGAATTTCAGAAAATGATCTTTCTGCTTTACAAAGAAAGGCTGCAAGAGAGGGCATTCCTTATCAAACCTTGATTGGCAGTGTGCTACATAAATTTGTCAGTGGTTTTTTGAAAGAATCAACAAAGTAAGAAAAATTTTTAACATAAAAATTTATGGCAACGAAATAAGATATAGTTACAGAAGTTGATGATAAATGGTTCTCTTTTGCAAGAACTAGTTATGGTGAATGCCGGGAAGAGCCACAATCGCCAAACGACATTGCTAATTCAAGAAACAATATCAGATGAATTCTCTGAATCGTATATTGAGACAAACCGGGCAACCGGAGTGGAAACGAGTCAGACTTGCTGCTCTATTGTATGGTTCACAATATAGAGAAGATAGAGAACTTTGGTGAAAGTTATACTGCAACAATAGGCTAAAGACGATCATGTAAATATGGAAATTTTAAAAGCAGTACAGAATAAAAAGTTTAATCTCTGAGAAAAAAAATAATTTGATCATTCGAAGAAAGCTCTATTAATCCTGCTTTTGAAAGTCGTTAGTTAATAGAGATATTAATGATTTTCGCAGCTGAAAGAATAATCTTCGAAAGGAATAATAAAGACACGCACAGTTTTAAAAGTGCGCACATAATTTTAAAATTATTTTAATTATAACATAAATTTTTCACGCCGAAATAAGCCCTAAACAGTGTGAAGCCCCCCCCTCCCGGAAATTTATTAATGTTACTTGCAAGAGATCATAAGAGCGAAAATCTCTGTAGCTTAGCATACAATGGTAAATCTGGAATTTTTATTGAATAATCTATGTTCATGTTATATAATATTGAGAGTTCTACACTAAAATCAAATATAATAAAAGGGAGGGTATTATGATAAAAAGTTTATCTGTAATAGTATTAGGTTTGGCAGTTTTTATTGCCGGATGCTCTGATGATAATAGTGAATCGGCCCCGTATTACGTTAATTTTACTTACGGAGGCACTGATTACTCATACACAAAGAGTTTTAACGAAGTCCCGGATGGCAATGCAGCCGCTTCGAATGATGCAACTGATACCTCAGTATACGGTATTGAAACAGCGATCCCCTTCGCTGATGCAGCGTCTCCTCCGAATGCCCTGTATATTCATGATATCACTTTAATTGACCTTACGGGATCGGATCCATCAAGAGCGGTTCTTTACGATGATACCGGTGTTCAAGAAGACACCGAAACGGTTAATGTCACAATAACAACATATGGAGCTGAGGGTGAAGTGATTGAGGGCACTTTCGAAGGTACAAAATTCACAAACGGAACCTTTAAGGTATACAATACTGGTGAGGAATAAATAAAATAAACTCCAGTTGTTTTTAATTATTTTAGCCGGGCATAAAGCTGGGCTAAAATAATTTCTTTGATAATTAGCAAACGAACGATAGCAGCAAAGCTGACTATTGTTTTTCGCACTTCGCACATTGATTCCTGGCTAGTCCAGAGGATTATATTTTGGAGTACTTTTTCTGCAATATTAAATATTAAGCATATGAGGAAAGCATGAGTATTACATCTTTTATAATATTTTTGGTTATTGGAGCTATAGCCGGATGGCTTGCTGGAGTAATAATGAAAGGCAGTGGTTTTGGTCTTTTTGGTAATATTATCGTTGGGATCATTGGTGCTGTTATTGGTGGTTTTTTATTTAATTATCTTCGTATATCAGCAGGCGGCTTCATTGGCTCTATTATAACAGCTCTAATTGGCGCAATTATCCTGTTGCTCATAATTAAGCTCGTAAAAACATAAAAATATTTTCCAAATTTTTAGCAGGCAATATATAAAAATCAAAAACGCTGATCGAGAAAGGTTTTGGCCTGTTAAAAATAGAACTTATGGTGAGTTACATAACCGTTTTTTTACATCACTATTCTAAATACATAATTTACAAAAACAAGTTGAAATTTAATCAGTATATATCTATTAATCGATACTGATTGAGACTATTTTTTAAAAAAATATGAACGGAGTATAATTATGGGAATATTGTTTATAAGGATATCTGTAATTTATCTTTTCATTGGAACAGCTTTAGGCATGTATATGTCAATTGTAAAGGATTTCGCTTTAAATTCAGTACATACACACGTATCACTTCTTGGCTGGACTACAATGGTTTTAGCCGGAATTATTTATCATATATTTCAGAATCTGGGGAAATCTGTCTTATGTAAAATTATATTCGTTCTGTATAATATTGGTCTGCCGGTTATGATGATAGGTCTGGCGTTATACACGAGCGGCTTTGAAGGTTTTCTTGTCGCGGTTTCCATTGGAGCTACAATTACATCAATTGCTATTCTGCTATTTATGATAAATGTTTTAACAGGTTTAAGAAATGTTTCACAATAATCATTATTATGTTATCAGCAGGCTTCAATAGGTGATAAAGATATTGTTGGATTTCCAAGAATAATTGAATGATATTGCAGGAAGGTGAACCTACATGCAGTTCTTGAGAGGATACCTGGATATATCTCCTCAAACGTTTGATAAGCTTTTAGTTTCGATAAGCATTCTCATTCTTCTCTCGTTCGTCAGACTTTTATCCAATCTCGTCATCAAAAGACGAGTCAAAGATGTAAAATTGGCATATCGCTGGCGTCGAATTATTCTGTACATCTATACTTTACTGCTCTTCTTGTTGATTGGGCGGACATGGATAGAGGGTATCGGTTCTCTGACTACCTTTTTGGGCCTTGCAAGCGCCGGCATAGCCATTGCGCTGCATGACACTATTGCAAATATCGCCGGATGGTTTTTTATAGTGTCCCGAAAACCGTTCAAGGTCGGCGATCGCATTCAAATCGGAGAAACCGCCGGTGACGTTATTGACATAAGATTATTCCAATTCAGCATTATAGAGATCGGGAACTGGGTAGATGCTGACCAGAGTACCGGCAGAATTGTCCATGTTCCGAACAGCAAGGTGCTGAATGAACCTTTGGCAAACTACCATATAGGATTCGAATATATCTGGAACGAAATTCCTGTCCTTATAACTTTTGAGAGCAACTGGAAAAAGGCGAAACTATTGCTTGAGGGCATAGCCCATGACATTGTCGGGCATCTGTCAAAAGGGGCACAAGAGCAATTACGCCGTACGGCTGAGAAATACCTTATTTTTTATGGCTCACTGACACCGATAGTTTATACTACTGTCAAAGAAAGTGGGATTCTATTGACTGTCCGATACCTTGTGAATCCTCGTCAAAGGAGAACAACTGACCGGCAAATATGGGAAGCTATACTCGACGCCTTTGACAGTGAGGATGATATTGAGTTGGCATATCCCACAACTCGTTTCTATATTAGATAGCATCCTGCAAAGGCATCTGTTTTATAGGAACTATCAATCTTAAGTATAAAAATTATAGGAGTTATATAATGAAAAAGTTATCACAAGATCTGTCAATCTACAAAAAGTTCAATTTTGAACATGCACCGGTGGCTGTAAAGTTTCTTCTTACCAAACCGGATGAAGGGATCAAAAAGCTAGACAAAAGTCTGTCTCTCTGCGAAATGATCACTGAAGCCCGGGTACGAAACGAACCTTTCTATATCACGAAAGATAATGAGAGCTGCGTCGGCAAAGTAGCCCTGGGCATGGTTGATTTGAAAGTGCCTGTGGAAGGAGGACTGGTAGGACCCCAATTCGGTATATACCAGGAAGAACGCGCAAATCATGCCCTCTATAAGCATGTCCATATGTTCCAAAGAGGATTAGTCAATTTTGTAGTCTTCTCCACCCTGGAAAAGCTGACTTTCGAACCGGATCTTCTGATTATGAATACCAACGTGGAACAGGCGGAAATCATTGTAAGGGCAATGAGTTATTCGACCGGTGATCCTATCGAATCTAAGTTTACTCCCGCTCTCGGGTGTTCATGGATATTTGTTTACCCATTCCAGACCGGTAAGGCGAATTACATGATTACCGGAACAACTTTCGGAGCCAAAGCAAAAGAGGCCTTTACACCGGGACAGTTTCTTTTCACTATTCCCTACCAGCAGATACCCACCATTACACAAAATCTGAAGGATATGGAGTGGGACCTTCCGTCATATTCGGATGGCAGGGAAAAGTTCTTAGAAAGGGATGCGAAGGCGTTCAAAGAAGCTGAAAAAGCGTATAATGATGCCTTAGCAATCATTTAATAATATTCTTTAGTTTCTTAGCCTCGTCCACCTTTACGTATTCTTGTGGAGGGATTAATGAAAGAAGTCACTGGAAAAACAGCCTTTATTACAGGTGGCGCCAACGGAATCGGCCTTGGGATGGCCGAAGCGTTTTGTGAAGCGGGTATGAGTGTTATGATCGCTGACATTATGCCTGATTCTCTTGATAACGCTAAGTCTCATCTGAGTCGGTTTGAAAATGCAATTCAGACTATCCTCTTGGATGTAACAGATCGAGAAGCGTTCGCGGAAGCGGCTGAAAAAACTGAAAAGGTCTTCGGTAAAATTCATGTCCTATGCAACAACGCTGGAATCAACATTTTCGGTCCCCTACATGAATTCTCTTATGACGACTGGGATTGGATCATTGATGTCAATCTGAAAGGCGTTGTTAATGGGCTCAAGTGCTTTATCCCCAAAATAATGTCACATGATGAGGGGGGACACATTGTCAACACCGCCTCAATGTCCGCCTTTATCGTGACGACAACAACCGGCGCCTATACCGCGACGAAGTACGCTGTTCGTGG
>CAZVYR010000263.1:0-6035 GCA_964631555.1 uncultured Leptospirales bacterium | reverse complement strand
CAATTACCTCGACTCATCTACAAACATACCGATCAGCTCATGCATATGTTCCAGTAATCTGATCATTTCTTTCGGAGGGATTTCTCTAATTACCTCATTGGTTTCATTATTAGTAAATTTCATTATTACTCTGTTAGTCTTTTCATGAAAGCTAAAACTTACTCTCTCATTTACAGATTTTGCAGCTGAATTAAGAGTATCAACAAGGTTATCGATATTATCCTGTGTGAGCTTTGGTATGTTGTCATTTGTTACCCGTTTGTTATTCGCATGATCAGCATTTTTTGATCTGGGTATTTTAATTTGAGCAATAGTGTCAATTTTATTAGTAATTACATTGTTAACATCCATAAAAACCTCCTTTGAGGTGGTTACAATACTTTAAGTTTAAAACATTAATCTATTTATAAACCACCCGATTAACCTCCTTAAAAAAAGATTTTCTCCTCTCCGGCTAACCGGAGAGGAGAGTAATCAACTCCGCTGCAAAGCTGATTACCAAATTTTAAAGATCCTTAATGGAGTAGATCCAAGACTGTTTTAGGCATTAAATTCGCCTGAACCAACATCGCAGTACTACTCTGCAGAAGAATCTGGTTCTTTGTAAACTCAATCAACTCTGATACCATATCCGTATCCCTTATCCGGGAATCAGCAGCAACCATATTCTCGTAATTTCTGGAAAGTGCCATAATTGTATTTTCCATTCTGTTATAATACGCGCCAAGATCTGCCCTTTGTCGATTAACCTTATTTAAAGCTAAATCGAGATATCCAATCATGGCATTCGCATTACCGACAGTAGAAATTGAACGCTTGTTGCCATCTACATCAATAAGATTAAGTGACCGTGCGCTCATAGTACCAATATAGGCTTTGATCCGCTGGTCCTGGTTCGGGCCCACATGGAAAAACATACTACCGATTTTACTCCCTCTGGAATAGCGCCCGGTAAGTATCTTCATCCTGTTGAACTCGGCTGAAGTTGATATTCTATCAACCTCATCAATCAGCTGTGAAACTTCAACCTGAAGCTGTTGCCTGTCAGTATCGGAATAAATTCCATTAGCTGCCTGGACTGAGAGCATCCGGATTCTCTGGAAAATATCATTTAACTGTTGAAGTGATCCTTCAGCGACCTGAATAAAAGAAAGCCCATTCTGGGCATTCTTCTCAGCCTGGAACAAGCCGTTTATTTGAATCCGCATCTTTTCAGATACGGCAAGTCCTGAAGCATCATCTCCGGCAGTATTTATCCTTTCTCCGGAAGCTAGCTTTTCAATTGACTTTCCCAGATTAATTTCGATAAATTTCAGCTGCCTGCTGACGAAAATGGCACTCATATTATGATTGATTCTCATATTGAACTTTCCCTCCCATTGGTTTTTTAAACAGCATCACTTTTTTATAATCTGTATAAAGCGACACCGGATTTTTCAGAAACTGCGTAAACAGTATCCAGATCTACTTGAGAAGATCAAAGGTTTACTCCTTGTTGATGCCGCCCGGACTGCCCATGATCCGGACAACACCGGCACCGGAACTTGTTCCGGCAGCCAGTGATGCCTCCCGGCATCACCAACTGCCGGAACAGCCGGTGATTACAGGCAGAACCTTAGCGATCAGGAAGGAAAGAGAGAAACAATTATAGTTTTCAAAGAACAGAGTTTCGTATATTAAAATTGCATTAACCTAGCAATCTTAATATCGACTGGGGCTGCAAATTTGCCTGGGCAAGCATGGCAGTACCGGTTTGCACAAGAACTGAATCCTTGGTGAAGCTTACCATAACCTCGGCCATATCCGCATCCCTTATCCGTGATTCTGCTGCTTGGATATTCTCATACGCAGTCATGAGCCCTTTTGCAGTCATATCAAGTCTGTTGTAGTAGGCTCCAAGGTCAGCTCTCTCTTTCGCAAGACGCTGTAAACCTGCATCCAGAATCCCGATCGCCCTGTTGGCGCCGTCGGGAGTAGAAAGGGATACAGCTATTCTTCCGGCAACATCCCTGAATTTAAATGACTGCGCGGTCATGGTCCCGATAAATACCCTTTCACGCTGATTCATATTAGCGCCTAGATGGAACCACATACTCGCTTTAGCGTTGACCCTAGAGAATTCACCAGTAAGAACCTTAAACCTGTTAAACTCGGCCTGCGAAGCTATCCGGTCGATCTCATCAACCAGAGCTGATACTTCAACTTGAATAATCTGTCTGTCTTCAGGAGAATAAATCCCGTTAGCAGCCTGAATTGAAAGAACGCGTATTCTTTGAATAATCTGTGCAGATTGACTCAAATATCCCTCTGCGGTCTGCACAAAAGACATACCGTCCTCAGTGTTTCTTTCAGCCTGCCTGAGACCTTGAATCTGTGTCCTCATCTTTTCTGAAACAGCCAGTCCTGAAGCATCATCCCCGGCCTTATTTATTCTTTCGCCGGATGCAAGCTTCTCCATGCTCTTGTTTACTTCCCAATGCGTGAACTTTAACGCCCTGTTCGCATTGATTGCACTCATGTTGTGATTAATTATCATTTTACACTCCTTTGTTATTTACAGGCTTCCTTGCCAACCGGACTCCAAGGGCAGGTGAAACCCGATTGTTTTTTCAGCATGACGAATTATTTAAATAATCCGATCATGCCGATGCCTGTTCCAGGCTTATTTTTGGGCGAATACAAATCTGGAATCCAAATAACATCGGACACACATTGGAAAAAAAAATAACAACCCCAGTGTTTTCAAAGAACCTTTACCCAATGGAGATATTACTCCATATACGTCTTTTCGTCATCATTAGCATATGAGTTAAACCCGCTAAAAGTTAATTATTACCCATTAAAAGCAATTAAGATAAAATATGATTAAATATGGACATAATTAGTCTGATTTCTAAAATTTCCTATTTTTTTTAAAATAATTGCAAAAAATAATAAAAAAATCCTGCCTCAAGTAGCAATGTCGTTATAAGATAATTATTTAATTTCCGGAACCAATTCAGGGAAATTTAACTGAAGAAATTAAACTATTAAAATATATTATACATTTTAATAGTTTCCTCTCCGTTTCCCCTTCGTCCCATAGTCGTGACAAAGTCGTCATGTCGCCAAAATAAGTCCAACGTCCAAACTTAAAAGTCGAAACTCTATTTATACAAAAATCTATACATCCCAGATTTTGGAGTTTGAACTTTAAATCTTAGACATATCCTTCCACTCCGTTTTAGGTTCGTTTTATAATCACTTCAGCTTTGATTTCTACGGCACAAGAAAAATATTTGCATTATTATAATCAAGCAGGATTATTTAATTGACAGTTGATGTTTTTTTTGAAGCATCCAGATTATTATTATAACCAATAATTAAAAAAGCTCTCAAAATAGTCCATTTAGTAGTAAATAAAATAACAGGATAAAGTTTAAAATGCCCGGCATCATAACTCACAACAGGATACTTTTTGAATCAATTGAATATCTTAAAAATGAAAAAAAGAAAAATTCCTTTTCGAATTCTATATTAAGCCTGTTCAAGTCGAAATCATTCCTTAAAGCCGGTTTATTTGGTGCAATAGGTCCGAATATATTTGATTATTTACCATTCAGAAATGATAATTTTATAAGCGGGAACTCACTCTCATACGAATTACATTCAACACGAAACGAAATGCTGTTAAAATCGATGCTTAACACAATATTTCAATACAAAGATCAGAATAATGAATGGTCTTCAACACAGAAAGCTTATATATATGGTTTTATTTCGCATATAATATCAGATTCAATATTTCACCCTTTCATTTACTACTGGTCCGGATTGCCATCTTCCCTGAACAAAAAGGATCTTACATACTTCAGAGAACAGCATCTTTTATTTGAATATAACCTGGACACATACTTCAATCAAAATGGAGACAGCAACATAAATACGGCTAAATTCATTTTTAACCTTGGCGATATGCTGCCAATAATAAAATATAAAAAGTCAGCTAAAATAGAACAGTCAATAAAAGTCTTACTAATAAATTCTCTTAAAGAAATACACCCTGAACTATTCAGAAGATTAAACGTTTTTAAATTTAAAAAAAATGACAGATTTTTTTTAAACATATTAATTGATCTTATACCCTTTTTCATTAAATTTACTTACAAAATTAAAAATAGTCGTGATCCGAGATTATTAAAAATAATAACCTATATAAAAAGAAAAAATCTCTTTTATTCGGATTATTTAATCAATTATCCATCCAGAGGAAGAGTCAATACACATGTATTAAACCTGCATAAAGAAAGGTGGTTTCATCCTTCAGGGGTGGCAGGGTTACATTATGAATCAGTAACAGATCTGTTATTAAATGCTAGCGAACAGATAGCGAATTTATGGAAAAAAATAGAGGAGATGCTTTATAAGAATACAAAAGATATCAGCCAACTAGAGCAGGATATTAATATAAATTCTTATACAGGGAAAGCAGGTCTTGGCTTTGATAGTATGAATGTCCAGAACCCAGTAAAACTCCGGTTCTTCTGAGTAACTAAATTTTATAACAACAAATCTTACAGCTTTTGGCAGTTACTTTAAGATTTATTCCTGCCTTGCGGGCGGGATGAGTTGCTAATTAGATGTTAATTTAACATTCTTCATCAAATCATTAAAATGATCCTTAATCAAATGTTTAATTTCGTTAACACTTAAATTTTTAATTCCTGACGGATCATCGATCAATCCATATTTTCCCGTCTTATTTGCTACAAATCTTATTATATTCATTGCAGCAATTCTATGAGGATTAATATGGCTATAATCAAGATAACTGAATAAAACCGAAAGACCGAGATATGGATTAAGATACATAGTACTTATCAATGCAAGTTCCTCTCCGGTTACCTGATCAAAATAATTATAATGATTATTCAATATCTTATGTGTAATCTCATGAATAATAAACATATGAAATATTTCTTGTTTTATATACCTTGATTTTCCGAAAGCCCGGATGATACAATACCTGATATCATCATTAATTCTAGCTCCAACAAAAAACATATGATCAATGTTATTTCCATTTATTATATTCTGTGCGATCAGATAATCATTATTAACCTCATCAGGATTTATATAAATCATATCAAAATAAAAGGTGGAGTTGCTGGTTGAAAATTCATCATAATAAATAAAAGGTTGTATATTGAATATTTTTTCCTTAACATCGATAAAAAGAGGATGGGAAATATTAAGCGGTTCCTTTCTTCCAAATATACAGTAATCCAGTACTACTCGTTCATATCCAATATTTTTCACTTTTGAAAACCTTAGAATTATATTTAACTGTGCTAATTGATCCTGAATTTTTTCTAGTGTTTTCTCGTTAAATTTACCTGGGTACAAATAAATATTGTACATGGCCTCCGCTAATTTTTTTATATTTTTATCATTTATTGTATGTATATAATTCTTATATTCTTTAATATGAAAATCATCTTTTTGCATCATTTCCACAGAAATACTATCTTCTTGAATCAAGTTAATAAAATGCTGATTTTCATTGAACAACAGTACAATATATGCGTAAAATTTACCACCGACACTTTTAATGCTAACATGATTCTTCTGAAAGTCCCTGTCCCAATAATCTGTTGATATTTCAGAATGAGCCTTGCTTTCCTGTATTATAATAGTAATAAATAATATTAGCACAATAACCAAGATCTTTGTATTACAATATTTTTTCACCTTAGCATTACCTCAATAGTAATTTATTAAACTTTATTTTAAAAAGCAATAACTATTATTCCGGTATTTTAAAAATAAATCCTCCAAGAAGCAGGACTATATGGAATTAACTCATTAGATATAAAATTATTTCTGAAGATAAAATCTATCATTATATAAAAATACTCAATTAGTATCCACCTGTTTCCGAAATATAAGATAAGGGAAAATATTTACTAAAATTTATCAATTCATTGATTAAGAATTAGACGGATATAATTCTAACAGAATACAGGGATGTTAAAATATAGTCACATCAAACCAAT